>CAVDRT010000211.1:0-2853 GCA_963611445.1 bacterium | reverse complement strand
CTGTTTCCGCCGCCCCAAACATTGTTGTCAAACAAAAGACCGGGACCGTAGTAAATTATTAAAAGCTGGAGCATAAGCGGAGTGCCGCGGACTACCCAAACAATGGTCTTTATTAAATATTTTAAAGGTGAAAATTTGCTCATTGAGCCGAAAGCGATGAGCAGCCCGAGCGGCAAAGCGCCGAGCAAAGTGAAGAAAAATATTTCAATTGTTTTTCCGAACCCCGAAAAAAGAGTTCTGATAACTGTATCTAACATAAACCGTTTCCCTTTATTTCTTTTTCGGGAAGCCACGCTTTAAAACCCGACGGCACGCGGCTTCGCCCACATATATCCGATAAACGCCGCAATCGGGCAGAGGTCGTCCCCTGCCCGCGGTGTCAAAACAAACCGAAAATTATTTCTGTTCGATTATTGATTCCTGAACGCCGTATTTTTCAGCGGTCTTCATCATTGAGCCGTCGCCGTAAGCCTTTTTAAAGAAGTCGTTAAGTTTTGCGGCAAGATCGGAATCTTTTCTGAAACCGACGCCGTAGTCTTCTTCTTCGGCAACTCCGACAGTGTAGGTCAGGTTCTCATAACTTGTGCCTTCGCCAACCATTGCGCCCGCCATAAGCAAGTCGATAACGGCAGCGTCCGATGTGCCGGCATTTACTTCCATAAGTGCGTCTGCCTGTGCTGTGACTGCTGTGACGCTGTAACCGAGGTCTTTAAGTGCGGCTTCACCGGCGGAGCCTGCTTCTGCTGCAAACTTAAGGTCTTTCAGACTTTCAACTGTCTGATATTTGTCGGCGACATCTTTTTTAACAACAACGACCTGAGTGTTTTTGCAATAAGCATTTGAAACTGCCATCGAATTTTTAACTTCGTCTGTAATCGTCATTCCGTTCCATACACAATCGATACTCTTGTTTTTGAGTTCCATTATTTTGTTATCCCAGTCGATTTCGATGAATTCAACATCAACTCCGAGTTCTTTTGCAAACGCTTTTGCCATATCGGCATCAAAACCTATCCATTCGCCTTTTTTGCCGTCCTCCTGATAATCCATCGGCTCGAAATCGGTGATACCGACAACAAGTTTGCCTTTTTCTTTAACATACTCCGCGTCGGAAGAATTTTTCTTTCCGCAGCCTGCGAAGCAGCAGACAACCAATGCCAATGCCATTACAATTGATAATATTTTTTTCATTTCCTTTTCCTCATTTCTGCAAGATTTGCTTTTGTTGTCTACTACACTATCACATTAGCGCGCTAAAGTCAACCCCTTTTTTGAAATTTTTTTGATTTTTTTGAAATTTCTTTGTTTTTTGTCAAAAAAAGTCTTTAAAACACAGAAAAACCGACCTTTTTTCAAAAAGGTCGGGTCGGTTTAAAGTAAAACACCGTAAGTTAGATATTAGATATTAGATATTAGACTTTAGACATTAGATAAATGTAAATACCCCTCAGTCACCTACGGTGACAGCTTTTTCTCCGAAAACGGGCACCCTTTTGTCTGCTGCGCAGACATTTCCCCTAACAGGGGAATAACCTCTATTTTGGTTTACACCAAAAAGAAGGGAGCCGTATGGGCTTCTTCTCCGACAGCGGGAACGAAAAAAACAGCGGCTGCCGTGTCTAATATCCGGCGTCTAACATCTAACAACTAAATTGTATTTTAAGCCCGAAATCAAAGCAGTTTTTCGCGCTCATCACGGTTTGGGCGGGACATAAGTTTCTTCAGTGTTTCATCGGCGTTCTTTCCGCAGAAAATAATGTCATAGCAGCCGCTGCAAATCGGCATTTCGACGCCATAGATTTCAGACAGTTGTTTAACCGTTTTGCAGGCATAATAGCCCTCAACCGTTCCGACAGCCGAGAGTGCCTTTTCGGGCGTTTCGCCGAGTCCGAGCATTTTTCCGAAACGGTGGTTTCGGCTGTGTTCCGATGTGCAGGTCACAACCAAATCTCCAAGGCCCGAAAGGCCTGAAAATGTGTTTTCTTTGGCGCCCATTTTCACGCCGAGGCGCGACATTTCGAAAAGCCCCCTTGTTATAAGCGCGGCTTTTGTGTTGTCGCCGAGGTGAAGCCCGTCGGCAATACCTGCGGCAACGGCAATGACATTCTTGAGCGCGCCGCCGAGTTCGACGCCGGCAACATCGTCATTGGTGTAAATTCTGAAATATATTGTGGTGATCGCCTGCTGAACTGCGTCGGACAGTTCCGGATTTTCGGACGCCGCGACAACCGTGGTGGGAATCTTTCTCGAAACCTCTTCGGCGTGTGAGGGACCGGACAGCACCACAATTTTTTCGCTGCCCGTTTCTTCGTTTATCACCTGTGACAAACGGAGATTTGTTCCGTTTTCAATGCCTTTTGCGACATTCACGATTATTCCGCAATTATGCCCTTTGAGTTTTGCGGCGGTCGGTCTCACGGCGGTTGACGGGACTGCGATTATTGTGATATCGGCGCCGTCGACGGCAGATAAATCGGTTGTTATTTTAATTGCCTCGGGAATTTTTATCCCCGGCAGAAGTTTTGGGTTTTCGCGGGTTTTGATAAGGTTTTCCGCCTCCGTTTCAAACGGAGACCACACCGTTACTTCCTGACCTGCGTCAAACGCGGTGAGCGCCAAAGCAAGGCCCCAGCCTCCCGCGCCCAGGACAACAATTTTACTCATCATTCATTCCTCCGTTACCGTTGCGGTTTAGGTTAGGCTGACGAGAGCCAGCCTATATTCAACAGTGAAAAATGATTATTGTTTTTTCTTTTTGAAGTTTATTTTTCGTTCTTCGCCTTTTACAAGCCGCACAATGTTATCTTTGTGTTTGATTATTACCGTAATGCACATAATCCCCATAATAATGAG
>CAVDRT010000210.1:0-5581 GCA_963611445.1 bacterium | reverse complement strand
ACTTTTTTCTTGGTGCCGTCGGGCATTAAAATATAAGTGTTGTCAAGCTGGTTTGTAAGCGACCTTTTCATACTGTCAATATAATCCCGCCGGAGTGACGCGCGTTCTTTTTGCTCTTCCTCGGTCAGTGCGCGCTTCCTTGAAATTGCGGTCAGTTCGTTTATTCTTTTGATTTTTTCTTCATTCATAAAAAGAGTCCTGCTTTCATAATATCACCGAATATTTTAACCTTAAAAAACCGTTTTGTCAAACTTTGAAACGCTGTTTCGCTTTTGCCTTTTTTGTTTGACGGCGGTCGGATGTTTTGCTATAATTATTTTAAAAGATTTAGGCGCAAATTTGTCCGAAAAATCTTCGGGGAATTCCGCGGCGCACATTTTCGGCTGTCGGCGGGGAGCGGTCATATTTCACCTTTGGGCTTCATATTATTCGAAGAGGTGAAAAATATGGACATACTTAAATATTCACTCATTGCGGTGTTTGCGGTTTATACGCTCATTTTTTTGGGGCTTTGCGTCAAATCGGGGAAGTTTTTTAAAACGATATTGCTCTTTGCGGCGTCGGGCGTCGGCTGTATGGTGCTGGTTGCGCTTGTTTCACCTCTCACAGGTGTGAAAATCCCTTTTAACCTGTGGACAGTGGGCACATCGGCGGTGCTCGGTATTCCGGGCGTTATCGGGCTTCTGTTTATGAATTTGTTTTTTTAATAAAAACAAGGTGTCCCGAAAAAGGGTCATCTAAAATATAAAAAACAATCAGGAAAAAATAAAAAGCGGGAAGATAATATGGTACATATAACTATCGGGCGTGCAGGAACGGGGAAAACTTATTCGCTGTTCGGAAAAATAAGAGATATGATAAACGAAGGCGGCGAGAACCTTAATTTGTTGGTGCCGGACCAATTTTCATTTGAAGCCGAAAGAATAATTGTTTCGCTTTGCGGAGCCGCGTCGTCGGGGAAGATAAGTGTTTTCGGATTTAACCGTCTTTGCGAGCAGATACTCGGTGAATACGGCGGCGAGGCGGGAGCGAATATTGATGACGCTTCGCGCAATGTTTTGATGAAAAAGGCGGTTGAAAGCGTCAAAGACGAACTCACGGTTTTCGGCAGGGTTTGGCAGAGACCCGAATTTATAAGCGAACTTGCAGCCACCGTTGGGGAACTCAAACAAGCGGACGCTTTTTCGGAGGAACTGTCGATTTTTGACGGTGACGCCGGCAATGCTTTGTCGGACAAGCTCCGCGATATTAAACTTATCACAGACGCTTATAATCTTTGCATTGCCGATTCGTTTGTGGACGACCGCGATTTAATAAATATCGCCTATCAAAAGATTGTCGATAAAAAACGGTTTGAAAATTCCGTCTTTTTCATTGATTCTTTCACGGGATTCACAGGTCAGCAACTGAAATTGACGGAACTTATAATTCGCGAAGCGCGCGATGTTTATTTTACATTCACATGTGACAGTGACAATTACTATGATGATGAGATTTCGGTTTTCGCCGATATAAAAAGCGAAATCAGGCGAATTTTGGAACTTTGCAGAAAAAACGGTGCGGCGGTGGATAAAACCGTCGTTATGAGCGGATTTAAAAACAAGCGTCGGGACCTTTGTCTTCTTGAATCGGTGGTTTCGGGATTTGAAACCGAGTCGGCGGACGAGCCTTGCCCCGATATTACCGTTTGCGCGGCAGACACGGTGTTTGACGAAGCCGAATATACCGCAAGGGAAATACGCCGATTGGTGAGAGAAGAGGGTTACCGCTATAAGGATATTGCCGTGATAACGGCAGCGGCGGAAAAATATCAGAAACCGCTGGCGGACGCCGCCCGAATGTACGGCGTTCCTATGCATATCGATGCGCGCAGACCCGCGTCGGAACTCTTGATTTTTAATTATCTTTTTTCACTTTTGGAGTGCTCTTTGTCACTTTCAAGCGAAAAAATTTTTGCAATGCTCAAAACAGGGCTTTCCCCTTTGTCGGACGATGAAATCTTTGAACTTGAAAACTATGTTTACATTTGGGGGATAGACGGAGCCCGTTGGCTTGATGAATGGGATATGAACCCCTCGGGTCTTGATGACCGTGCGGCAAAGTCCGATTTCGGGAAAGAACTTTCCGAAATCAACCGTTTGAGAGAGACTGCCGTGCAACCTATTCTGAAATTCAAAGAAAAAAGCAAGAAAACCGCCGCAGAGTTCACCAAAATCCTTTTCGGTATTATGGACAGCATTGTAAAACCGAAACTCACGCAACTCACGGAGTCGTTTTTTAAGTCGGACGATATCGGAACGGTCAGGTCGCAAACCGAGGGGTGGAACATTGCCGTTCACGCGTTTGATTGCCTTCAAACCTGTTTCGGCGAGGAATTGCTCACAAACGAGCGTTTTCTCGATTCTTTTAAAATGTATATAAACGGGTCGTCGGTCGGAGAAATACCGCAAACGCTTGACGAAGTTTTGTTCGGCTCTGCCGACAGAGTTCGTCCGCTGTATCCGAAAATTGTTTTCTTGATTGGCGTTAACAAGGGCGTGTTCCCCGATTATTCGGGCAAATCGGGGCTTCTCAACAGGTTCGAGCGCCTCAAACTTCAGGAAATGGGGCTCAAACTTGACGGCGGCGTGATAAATTCCGCGGTCAGGGAAAATTACAGATTTTACAGTATGTGCTGCGCGGCGAGCGACAAGGTTTATTTTTCTTATTTGAAATATTTGCGAAACGGCGACGAGGCGTTTCCGTCGCGTGTGCTCGGGGATGTTTGCTCGAAACTTAAAAATGTTCAAAAACGGGACGCTTCTTATCTGAACGAATATTCCGTTTCGGATATAGAAACGCCGCTGCCCGCGTTCAGAAGAATGTCTTATGACAATTTAAAGGGCGGAACATTGACCGAAAATCTTAAATCGATTTTTGAAAAAGGCAAAACATATTCCGAAAAAATAGGGCTTTTTGATTCGTTGAAAGACAGAAAAAATCTTACCGTAACACCCGAAACGGCGTCGAAAATTTTTTCCGGGGATTTTTCGATTTCAGCTTCAAAAATCGACGATTTTTATCATTGCCCGTTCAAATTTTTCTGCAAATTCGGGCTTTCCGCCGATAAACTCAAAAAAGTGGAACTTTCTTCGATTATAAGGGGGAATATAGTTCACCGCGTGCTTGAAAAGGTTATAGACACCCACAAAAACGACCTCGGAAAACTGGAAGAAGACGGTGTTCGAAAAGAAATTGACGACGCTGTTTGCGACTATCTTTCCTCTCTCGGAGTGAGTGAAGAACAACTCGGCGCCGCTTTTTCATATTCGCTTATCGACACAAAAGCAATGCTTTTAAAACTCATTATGAGAATAAACGCGGAGTTTTTGAATTCCGATTTCAAGGTTGACAGTTGCGAACTTAAAATCAAAGGGGGAGCCGCGGTCAAACCGCTTAAATACACTGCGTCGAACGGGACGGTTTTTTCGCTTATCGGCTCGGTTGACAGGGTTGACCGTTATGACGGACCCGAGGGGTCTTATATAAAAATAGTCGATTATAAAACGGGCTCGAAAAAGTTTGATTTAAGCGACGCTTTGGAGGGGCTGAACCTTCAAATGCTTATTTATCTTCACGCGATAATCGAAAACGGGGGGGATTTATCTCCCGCGGGAATAATTTATCTTTATTCCAAGGGCGGAATCCCGAACGCCGAGGATAAAGAAAATTCCAAATTCAGCGTCAGCGGACTTGTAACCGATGAGCCGAATATTCTCGAAAAAATGGAACACGGAGTCCGCGGCGAATTTATACCGGCGTCTTTCACGAAAACAGGCTTATCCGCCAGGTCGTCGGTTTTGTCGCCCGCCTATTTCAAAGCCGTGTTCAAAAAGACCGATTCACTTATCGGAAATATGTGTGAAAATATAATTTCGGGCAAAATCGGCGTTGACCCGCTTGACGGCAGCGATACCGAAGCCTGCAAATACTGCGATTATGCGCCGATATGCCTGACCGCCCGCAATGATACCCCGAGGCAGGTCAAAAAACTGACAAGGGAAACGGTCGCTGAAATACTTTCCGATGAATTGGGCGAGGAGAAAGAATAATGGATTATGAAAAACTGACAAAAGAACAAAGAACGGCGATTTTTGCCGAGGGTCAGATTTTGGTTTCCGCCGCCGCAGGCTCGGGGAAAACAATGGTTTTGGTTGAAAGGGTCATAAATCTTTTGACCCGTGATAAGGACCCTGTTCCTGCCGACCGACTGCTCATTGTGACTTTCACAAATGCAGCGGCGGCGGAAATGTTTTCAAGAATTGAAGAACGCCTTTCTGCAGAATGTGAAAAGCACCCCGAAAACCGCGCGCTCGCCAAACAGCGGCTCTTGATAGAGTCCGCCAAAATATGCACCATAGATGTGTTCTGCCTTGACCTGATAAGAGAAAATTTTCAGGCGGCAGGGATTTCACCGACCTTTAAAATTATGCCGCCCGACACCGAAACCCGGGCAAAAACCGAACTTGCAAAAGAGATAGTGACGCAGAAACTGTCAAGCCGCGACCCGGAATTCAGACTGTTCACGGAAATAATCGGAACGGACGAAACGGTTGAGTCGATTGCGAAATATATTGTCGAACTGTACGACAAAAGCCAAAGTATGCCTTTCCCATCCGCATGGCTGATGAGAGCGGTCGGGCAGTATGCGGTGCCGCTTTATGAGAGCGTTTGGTACGAAAAAGCTGTTTCTTCGGCAAAAAAACTGATTTCCGCCGCGGCGGCAGATGTCAAAGCCGGTTTAAAAATCATTTTATCCGAAGACGGATTTTCCGCGAAATGCAGCGAAATTTTCGGGAATGTTTCCGAGGCGCTTAAAAACATACTTGACGCTTGTGAAAACAAGGGTTGGAATGACATTGTTCACGCCGTTAATACATATCGGTTTGAGCCGTTTTTGAGAGGCGTTAAATGCAGTGATGAATCAAAGGAAATGCTCAAAGCGATAAGGGAAAGAACAAATTCCGCGGTTGAAAAGGTCAAAGCGTTTTTCCCCGACACATACTCCGAGTGCGAAAAACTAAACGCAAAATCGGGGCAGGCGGTCAAAACGCTTGTTTCGCTCACGCGGGAACTGGGCGCGAAATTTGACGAACAGCTTAACGATAAAAATATGGTGACTTTCAACAAAGCCGAGCACCTTGCGTTTGACCTTTTATGCGAAAATCGGGAAGGAAGAGCGGTTAAAACCCCTTTTGCCGAAAACATAATCGGGCTTTATGATGAGATTTTGGTCGATGAATTTCAGGATACCAACAATCTCCAGGATATGCTTTTCACCGTTTTGTCCGACGGCGGAAAAAAACTTTTCATCGTCGGCGACGCGAAGCAGAGCATTTACGGTTTCAGGAACGCAACTCCGGAGAATTTTATTCAAAAAAAAGATTCTTATCCGCTCTACGGCGGCGGTGAAACGCCGCCTGCAAAGGTGCTGCTCAACGCAAATTTCCGAAGCCGTGAGGGCGTTTGCGATTATGTAAATTTTCTCTTTGAAAAGATAATGAGCAGGGAAACAGCCGCGATTGATTACGGAGTCAGTGAA
>CAVDRT010000209.1:0-24826 GCA_963611445.1 bacterium | reverse complement strand
GTTTTGTGATGGGAAGCGTGACGCCTGTGATATCGACCTCCTGAAAACTGTCGGTTCCGATTTGTGCGCCCGCGACATTCCCGGTAATTGCAATCATCGGCACCGAATCAAGATATGCTGTTGCAATGCCCGTGACAAGGTTTGTGGCGCCGGGCCCCGAAGTTGCAATGACAACGCCGGGTTTTCCCGAAGCCCTTGCATATCCGTCGGCGGCGTGCGCCGCGCCCTGTTCGTGCGCCGTTAAAATGTGTTTCAATTCATCTCTGTATTTATAAAGTGAGTCATAAACATTGATGACCTGACCGCCCGGGTATCCGAAAACTACCTCGCAGCCCTCCTCAATCAATGTTCTCACCAATATGTCAGCCCCTGTTAAAATCATTATGTCACACCTTTTTCAAATTTTCAAGAATAAATGTGCCCATTTCACGGCAACCCACCGCTTTAAATTCATTTTCCGTTTTGGGCATTATGTCCGCTGTTCTGAGTCCCTCGTCCAGCGCCTTGCCGACGGCGTTTTCAATTGATTTCGCCTCGGCTTCAAGTCCGAAACTGTATCGAAGCATCATCGCCGCCGAAAGTATCGTTCCGATTGGGTTTGCAAGGTCCATGCCCGCAATGTCGGGCGCGGAGCCGTGAATAGGCTCATAAAGCCCCCGTGTTCCGAAACCGAGACTTGACGACGGAATCATTCCGATTGAGCCGGTGATGACCGACGCTTCGTCCGACAAAATATCGCCGAACATATTCTCGGTTACTATCACATCAAACTGTGACGGGTCTCTCGCTATCTGCATAGCGCAGTTGTCGACAAGCATATCCGAGAGTTCGACCTCGGGGTATTCCTCGGCGAGAGCGTGCATAACCTTTTTCCAAAGGCGGCTTGTGTCAAGCACATTGCTTTTTTCAACCGAGCAGAGTTTGCCGCCGCGTTTTTTTGCGGTCTCAAACCCTATCCTGCCGATTCGCTCAATTTCCGATTCGGAATAAGCCATAATATCGGTTGCGACGGGCTCTCCGTTCACCGTTTCCGTGTTGTGCGAGCCGAAATAAATTCCGCCCGTGAGTTCCCTCACAATGATGAAATCAATGCCTTTTTCAACAATAGAAGGCTTAAGCGGAGATGCGTCCGCCAACTGTTTCCAAATTTTCGCAGGACGGTTATTGCTGAAAACTTTAAGTCCTGCTCTGAGCCTCAAAAGCCCTTTTTCGGGTCTTTTATCTCCCGGCACTCCGTTCCATTTCGGTCCCCCGACCGCGCCGAGCAGCACACTGTCGGATTCAAGACATCTTTTAAGCATTTCATCGGGCAACGGGTCGCCCCATTTGTCAATAGCGCAGCCGCCCATATCGACATCTGTATATGTAAATTCGTGACCGTAAAGTTTTGCCACACCGTCAAGTACGCGGACGGCTTCGGCGGTAATTTCGGGGCCTATTCCGTCCCCTTTTATGACTGCAATGTTCTTTTTCATTTTATTTTCCGCCTCATTTCTGCTTTAAAGACGCCATAAGTCCGCCCGATTTGATTATGTTTTGAACAAACGGGGGAAACGGCTCCGCTTTGTACTCTTTTCCCGTGGTAATGTCCGAAATGACGCCCGTGTCGAAATTGACCGAGACCTCATCACCCTCGTTTATTTCTTCCGCCGCCGCAGGACATTCAAGAATGGGAAGCCCTATATTTATTGCGTTGCGGTAGAAAATCCGCGCAAAACTTTTGGCGATAACGCAGCCTGTTTTGCAAATTTTTATGACGAGCGGAGCGTGCTCTCTCGACGAGCCGCAGCCGAAATTTTTTCCTGCGACGATGATGTCGCCGGCTGCCACTTTGTTGACAAATTCGGGGTCGATGTCTTCCATACAGTGCTTTGCAAGTTCATTCCCGTCGGGTGTGTTGAGATAACGGGCAGGGATTATAACATCTGTATCGACATTGTCGGGATATTTAAAAACTTTTCCTTTGGTTTGCATTGTTCAGTCCTCCTTCGGTGCGGTTATGTAACCCGTGAGGGCGCTTGACGCCGCCGTCAGGGGACTTGCGAGATAAACCTCGCTGTCGATATGACCCATTCTGCCGACAAAGTTGCGGTTGGTTGTTGCAATACAGCGCTCGCCCGCCGCCAAAATGCCCATATATCCGCCGAGGCACGGGCCGCAGGTCGGCGTTGAAACAACCGCGCCCGCGTCGATAAACGCCGTTACATATCCTTTTTCCACACATTCGCGGTAGATTTGCATAGTTGCCGGAATGATAATGCAGCGAACGCCGTCCGCCACCTTTTTGCCGTGAAGAACTTTATATGCCGCCGCCATATCTTCCATTCGTCCGTTTGTGCAGCTGCCTATAACCACCTGGTCGATTTTTATATCCGAAAGCGCCGCCGCAGGTTTTGTGTTTTCGGGCAAATGCGGACAACTGACAGTCGGCGTGATTTCCGAAAGGTTGATTTTATACACCTTTTCATAAACCGCGTCGGGGTCGGCGGAATACTCTTTCGCCTTTCTTTCCGAGCGGTCTTTGAGATATTTTCTTGTCACATCGTCCACAGGGAAAATTCCGTTTTTCGCGCCTGCTTCAATTGCCATATTGCAAATGCAAAGGCGGTCGTCCATTGAAAGGGATTTTACGCCGTCGCCCGTGAATTCCATACTTTGATACAAAGCGCCGTCGACGCCTATCATACCGATTATTGTCAAAATCAGGTCTTTTCCGCTGCAGTTTTCGGGAAGAGCGCCTCTGAGTTCGAATTTTATTGCCGACGGGACTTTAAACCACGCTTTTCCGGAAGCCATTCCTGCCGCCATATCCGTGCTGCCGACGCCGGTTGAAAATGCGCCCAGCGCACCGTAAGTGCAGGTGTGGCTGTCGGCGCCGATTATGCAGTCGCCCGCCGTCACAACACCCTGCTCCGGCAAAAGCGCGTGTTCAATGCCCATTTTGCCGACATCATAAAAGTGGCTGACGCAATGCCGACACGCAAATTCGCGGCACTGTTTTGACTGTTCCGCCGCTTTTATATCCTTGTTCGGCACAAAATGGTCAAGCACAATTGCAATTCTGTCTTTATCGAAAACGCCGTCAAATCCGGCTTTTTTAAATTCATTCACCGCCACGGGTGTGGTTATATCATTGCCCAAAACAAGGTCAAGGTTTGCCATTATCAACTGACCTGCCGAAACACTTTCAAGCCCTGCGTGGTCGGCAAGAATTTTCTGGGTCATTGTCATACCCATCGGTAATCACTCCTAATCAAAAGGTTGAGCCGGCGGAAACCCGGTCCGCCGCCCCCCAAATTAAATCTGCGTTGTTTTAAATGAATTATAAGCGTTAATGAGCGCGTCGATACTTGCGTGAATAATGTCGGTATTTGTGCCGGCACCCCAACTCATTTCGCCCTGTTCGTTTTCAATCCCTATATAAGCCGCTGCGGTGCTGCCCGAGCCGCGGCCGCGCATACTGTGCTCTGTATAAACCGCAAGTTTATAGTTATCTCCCGTGAGATTTTTAAGCGCGTTGCTCACAGCGTCAAGCGAGCCGTTGCCCTCGGCACTGACGGTTTTCTGTTCCCCGTCAAAAACAAAAGTGACTGCGGCATTAACGGTTTTGCCGTTTCGCTCAAACGAAACATCTTTATAAGAAACGGGACCATCAATGTCAAAATAGCGCTTTTTGAAGACTTCATAAACCTCTGCGGCTTTAAGCTCCTTATGTCCTTTGTCGGAAACATCTTTGCAGCAATAACTGAAATCCTCACGCATGGCGGCAGGCAGTTCATAACCGTAAGTCTGCTCAAGCAGATAGCCGATTCCGCCCTTTCCGCTCTGCGAATTGACGCGGATAACATCCGAATCGTATGTACGGTTGATGTCGTGCGGGTCTATCGGGATATAAGGCACGGTCCAACGGTGAAGTTTCTTTTCTTCGCGCCATTTCATACCCTTTGCGATAGCGTCCTGATGGCTGCCCGAAAAAGCGGCAAACACAAGGGAGCCAGCATAGGGCGAGCGCTCATAAACATGCATACGGGTACATTTTTCATAGGTTTCAACCAATCTTGGCATATCCGACAAATCAAGTTTCGGGTCAACGCCGTGCGAATACATATTCATTGCAAGCGTGACAACATCAACATTTCCCGTGCGCTCACCGTTGCCGAACAGGGTGCCCTCGACGCGGTCGGCACCTGCAAGAAGCGCCAGTTCGGTGTCGGCAATGCCTGTTCCGCGGTCATTGTGCGGGTGAAGCGAGAGGGTGACAAACTCTCTGTATTTAAGGTTTTCGCTCATATATTCAACCTGAGAGGCATAAATGTGCGGAAGGCTCATTTCCACCGTGACAGGCAGGTTTATAATTACATTGTTATCCGCCGACGGCTCCAAAACATCCAAAACGGCGTTGCAGACTTCGAGCGAATACTCGGGCTCGGCGCCTGTGAAACTTTCGGGCGAATATTCAAATCTGAAATTGCCCTCATATTCGCTTGCCAGTTTTTTGACAAGGCGCGCGCCGTCAACGGCAATTTTCTTGATTTCTTCTTTTGATTTTTTGAAGACCTGTTCGCGCTGTGCAACGCTCACCGAATTATAAAAGTGAATGATTGCCGAAGGCGCACCCTTGCAAGCCTCAAATGTTTTGCGGATTATGTGTTCGCGGCACTGGGTGAGAACCTGGACCGAAACATCTTCGGGAATCATATTTTTTTCAATCAGCGTTCTCAAAAATTCATATTCGGTTTCGCTCGCCGCCGGGAAACCGACTTCAATCTCTTTAAAGCCTATTTTTAAAAGCATTTTATAGAAGGTGAGTTTTTCTTCCAAACTCATCGGAATGACAAGGCTTTGGTTGCCGTCCCTCAAATCAACACTGCACCACTGCGGTGCTTTTTCGATTTTATCCTTTTGCGCCCATTTCATATGCTCGCCGGGGGCTTTATAATATCCCGCCGAATATTTTGATGAATCCATCATTATTTATCTTCTCCTTTAATCTCAGCAACGGTATCGACTTCCACCAAAACATTTTTTGGCAGTTCCTTTACCGCAACGCAGGAGCGGGCGGGGCAACTTGTGAAATGACGGGCATAAACGGTGTTAAATGCGGCAAAATCGCCCATATCTCGCAAAAAACAAACCGTTTTCACAACACGGGTTATATCGCTGCCCGACGCTTTCAAAAGTTCTTCGATATTGCGGCAGACCTGCTCGGTCTGACTCTCTATCGTGTCGGATTCAACCGCGCCCGACGCGGGGTTTATCGCAATCTGACCCGAAGTGAAAACCAAATTCCCGGCAATTACCGCCTGAGAATACGGTCCTATCGCCTCGGGGGCTTTATCTGTATGGCAAATTTTACTCATTTTAATCTTCCTTTCGCTTTATATATCTTTGTTCACGATTTTAAAGCCTGCGTCTTTAAGCGCATTGACAATTTCGCGGACATGGTCATAATTTCTCGTTTCCATCGTAATTCTCAGATAACAGCCGTTGACGCTTTCGGTGTCGCCCGCGCGCTCGTGATGAACACCCGTGACATTGCCGCCGCACTCGGCGATTATTCTCGAAACTTCTTTAAGCTGACCGGGCTTGTCCACCAGTTCGATAAGCAAACTGTCAAGCCGCCCACTCTTGATAAGGCCGCGTTGAATGACGCGTGAAAGAATGGTGACATCAATATTACCGCCCGACACAAGGCTCACAACCTTTTTGCCCTTAATCGGGAATTTATCGAACATTGCCGCCGCAACCGAAACCGCTCCGGCGCCCTCGGCAATCATTTTCTGCTTTTCGATAAGCGTCAGAATTGCCGTGGCTATCTCATCTTCGCTGACAAGGCAAATATCGTCAACATATTTGCTGACAAGGTCGAATGTGTTTTCGCCCGGCTGTTTGACCGCAATTCCGTCCGCAATGGTCGAAACGCCGTCAAGACATTCAATGTGACCGTCTTTGACCGAATTATACATACTCGGCGCACCCGATGCCTGAACGCCGTAGACCTTGATTGAAGGTCTTAACGACTTAATTGCAAAGGCAACGCCCGAAATCAGTCCGCCGCCGCCTATCGGCACCAAAACGGCGTCGACATCGTCAAGTTCGTTGACAATTTCAAGTCCTATCGTTCCCTGCCCCGCAATAACATTTTCGTCGTCAAACGGGTGAACAAAGGTGTAACCCTTTTCTTCTTTGAGTTGAAGTGCGCGGGCGTAAGCGTCGTCGTAACAGCCTTCCACCATACAAATTTCGGCACCGTAAGCCTTTGTGGCTTCAACTTTTGAAATCGGCGCGCTGTCGGGCAGGCAAATAAGCGAAGAAATGCCGCATTTTGTCGCCGCGAGCGCAACGCCCTGAGCGTGGTTTCCGGCGGAACAGGCGATAACGCCTTTGGCTTTTTCTTCATCGGGCAGCGTGGCTATCATATATCCCGAGCCCCTCAGTTTGAACGAGCCCGTATTTTGCAGGTTTTCGGGTTTTAGGTATAGGTCGCAGCCGGGGGCAATGCCTGAGGTCCTGACCACATCGGTCTTTCTGATAATATCTTTGATTACAACCGAGGCATTGAATATTTTATCAAGTGTTAGCATATGTAATAGCTCCGTTCTGCCGCCTGAATTTTTGAAATTGGTATTCGTTTTTCCGAAGCGGCGCGAAAAAACAGGATATTGACCGATTTTCACGGTCATTATAACAAAAAGACCCTATCTCTTTCCTTAAAGAGACAGGATCATTATCGAAAAGATAAAAATCTTGCGGTACCACTCTTTTTGCCGCGAAAACCGCGACCACTCAACAATGACATAACATCATCTCCCGCTGTAACGGTCGGTATCCGTCTTTCCTACTTGGAATTCAAAATTCCGTTGGGAAAAGAAACTCCGAGGGGAGTTCGCATCAGGCGCCGTCATCGGCTTTCACCGCTCGCCGACTCTCTGAATCAGGCCGACCCATACTTTTTCCTCATCAACGCTTTTGTCGTATTATACACCGACAACACGCCGTTTGTCAAGCGGTTAATTTGTGAATTTATTGTTACAAATCTTCACTTTAAACAGATGTGACCCGTTTTGTTGATTTTTTCGTGCTTTTCATATATAATAAACTAAATGTTAGATACTAGACACTAGACGAATGTAAATTCAAAATTGAAAGTTGAAATGGGAAATTACATTATACGGCAGTCAGTTTAAATTCACACCCTTTATAATTATACAAACACAAAAAAGGCATTACCGACCGCAAAAGTCAGTAATGCCTTTTATAGTATTAAAACAATTGTACCTGCAAACCGATAGAACGCTTAGAGTAAAGCTGTTTTACAGTTTGCTATCATTTTGCTATCAAATTAGGAACTCAAGAGCCTAAACCCCAGTGTTTATGCGGGTTCACGCAACTCTTGGTATTATTCCCACTCGCTCCCTGAAACCGTGACCTAAACGATTTTGTATAGATGGTTTAGCTCCGGTTATCGGGATTACTTAGATTATCCAAGAATTACGGTGTATCATAATTCCTGTTGTCATTGTGTTGTCAAAGAAGAATCGGTTGCTTTCAAAGACTCTGCAAAACTAATTCCCTGATTTAGCAACTTTCTCTTTGTGCGGTTGTCTTCTTTTTTTGTTTTGAACCACAACTTTTCACGGCTAAAGACACCATTTACCTGATCTTTGGTTGCTGATTCGCCAAAGATATCTGTTAAAAGGCAAAGGACATCATCGGTTGTAAACCACTCACCCTTCTGCTCTTTTGTGACAATATATAGAACAAGTAGCATCTTTTCTTTGAAATCTTTTAATTCTTTCACGGACGGGTAAGACATTAGATTCAATTCGTCGCAGTTAATATCGGCATACACCGATTTTTCTTTTGAATGACGCTTGCGGCTTTTTTTCGAAGATGTAGCTTTCTTCTCGGTGGCATTCTTTGGGCTGTAATTACGGATATACTCTATTCCTTCACTCGATACTCTATATGGTTTTGGACTTTTTTGCTCAACATCGGTAGCATCTATTATGAGTCCCTTTTGTGCCAATCGATTCAAGCACATACTTATATTTTGAGGCTTAGATTTTCGTGCCTCATCATAGTATCTCTCTGCATCATCCTTTGTGAAATAGCTGGTTTTATTCTTTAATTCGTCAAAGTACGCCGAAAAAAGCACGAAATCCGGTTCGGTCAAAGAGCCATATTTTTTTATAAATGACACAAGTGTAGCACGGGATAAATCCACTTCTGTCTCTGATCCCACTGCTTCTGGTAGTAACTCATTTGTTGAAGCTAATATAGGAGGCTGTTGTGATGCTGGCGTTTCCATATATGCAGAGGATTGTTGCGCCACGCTGCGAGTACGCACAATCGCATCAATTGCAGCTGGTAAGAGGGTATTATTGAAAATGCTCCGCTCCCTTTCCACTAATTCAGCAGATCCCTCTGCTTCAAACTTTATTTCTCCAATTTCAAATTTTACCCGAATTTCAGATTTTTCTCCCATTAAAACAGCCCTGCCTTATTATATAATTCTTCGAGCATAACTCGATAGTTGATTTTTATATCATCAATATCCTTTTTTCCTGCAGTATATGTAATGTTGTGCGCTGAAAAATTTCCGACCATACGGAATGTATCGAATTCGTTTTTTGTTCTCGAGAGCTTAAGTGTCGAATTATTCTTAGCATCTTTTACAATACCTTCAAGCATAATATAGCCTTTTCCTGATGAGTCCTTTATCCGATCATCTATCCCAAAATGTTGATATGACAGAACAAGCAGCACCTCGAACAATCTGCGCATCAAAACTGCTGCGGCATCATAGCAATTGCTGGCATACGAACAATTTATCTGTTGAATGAGTCGATCCAAGTAGTTCCTTTTCCCAATAAACTTTTTTTCGTCAATCAACTCACTATCGGATTCAATCGTAGTATAATCTTCCCATAATGCTCCTTGCGTTTTTTCCATACTTTGCAAGATTGCAGGTACGAACTCTATTGTTGTGGCCTGTCCTTTAGAATTAATGAAAGCTTTTTCTTTTCCTCTTGTCAATTTTCCTTTTAATCTTGAACTATTAGGAGTGTTAAAGGCACACTGGATAAACAAGTCAGATATTAATGGCATAGAAAAAACAGATTCCCCAGTTTCCTTGTAATGATAAAAGCAAAGGAGTTTGGCTTTTTCGCATTCGCTTTGTTTGGATAAATCGGTTTTTTCTATAAACTCCAATATTTGCATTTCTCTACTCCTTTTATTACGACCTGACGCTTGTAAAAGGAATGCGGAAAATCACTTTGCAAACCCCTTATAGCTACCAAATCCGAGCATATAAGCCGCCATTGCTATTGCCAAGTCTTCAGATTCGATGTTTTGTTTTGATGCCAGTTCCCTCAGTTCGTCGATAACAGTATCGTGCGGGACAAGTGTACCATCGAGATCTTCGACCGCTTTTTCGATAACCGAAGGAAGAACCATACACATTTGATAAAATGCATCATCTTGTCCGGTTACAAGAGCATAAAACTGGTCAAGACTGACTCTGCGAATCAGCTTATGTCCAACTTTACGCTTATCAACCGTCGTTTCCCATTTTATATTCTGTGATCGTTGGGCGATAGCTTCTACCAAGAAACAAGCACAATCATCGTCGGTAAGTAGCTGGTTTTGCATCTTAATGAATGTCTTCCCTGCCGAAGCAGAGTTCATTGTGTTATGCTTGTTTTTCATCTCAACATACACTTTATGAACGCTTCCTGCATCAGGAATAGAAATGCCATCTGCATTTTCGTAAATCACATCCCATCCACCTTCTTCTCCGTTCGGTGGAACGTGGCAATTTACTATGTACTGAAAAATACGCTGATGGAAATATCCGATGTCATTATTATTAGATTTGTCACGCTGTCTGAAAATTTCGTTGCTCACGATCTCGTCCCAAGAGGAATGATAAACCGTTTTATCGAAAATCAGCTTAATGGGATCAATGATGTTTTTATTGAATCTTTTAAGATCAAAAGACTCCAATTTCTCTCCGTATTTTTCAATGGTAGCCTTAACGTGTTCTGTAAAATCCTGCTCTGAAATAAAGCTCAAATTCCACATTATTGCAAACCCTCCAATGCTTCCTTTATTTTTTTGCCGATGTCAAATGCCAAGTTTACCGGAACTGCATTACCAACCTGCTTATATTGGGAACCTATGCTGCCACAGAACTGCCAATCGTCAGGAAAACTCTGACAACGAGCATTTTCCCGTATTGTAAAAGGTCTGGCCTCCAAAGGGTGGCAACGATCTGTTTGCTTTTGGCTTGGTGAAGTTAGTACTGTAAGAGAAGGTTCATCAAGGCTCAGCCTTCTCAGAATGCCGGTTCTGCCACCTTCCATATACCAACAGCTTTTCATATATTCTTTGGCAATATCTTCGGGAATATCTCTCCAATATCCACCCGGTGGAACAAGTTCGAAAATTTTCTTTTTGTAATCTGAATACGGTGTGCCTTCGCTTTTAGGGCAATCAAGAAGAATATCACGCAGAATAGGTTTATATTTATGAGGGGCGGGAAATTCAAAAGAAATTCGGTCTGCTAAATCATTTCGAATCCCGATTGTAATTAAACGCTCACGCTTCTGTGCCACGCCATAGTCCCAAGCATTCAGCACTTTTTTCTGAATGGTATACCCGGTACTTTCAAAGATGTCAGTAATAGTCTTGTATGTACGTCCTTTGTCGTGAGTGAGAAGTCCTCTTACATTTTCAAACAAAAACATTTTAGGTTGTAATTGCTCTAAAAACTTTGCATAGTGATAAAACAATGTGCCACGAGCATCTTCAAGCCCTAATCTCTTTCCCGCATAAGAAAAACTCTGGCAAGGTGCACCGCCGGACAACAAATCAAGTTCACCTTTTTGCAGCCCGAAATATTCTTGCAAATCAAGGCAGGAAATGTTAGCAATATCATCATTGATAACTCGCCAATTTGGACGATTGCATTTTAAGGTATCGGCGGCATCCTTATCAAATTCTATCAGTCCTAAAGTCTGAAATCCCGCTTCTTCGATGCCAAGAGCAAGTCCTCCAGCTCCAGCAAAAAGCTCTATTGTAGAAAATTTCTTTGTTTCGGCCGGTGGCATATCCTCAGAAAACGCCATTATATCACCAATATTACACTGCAGAGCTATACAAATTTTTTCTATACTTTCAAAAGAAACCGGCTCATTTTTGCCCATACGAGCCATAACATTGAAACTAACTCCAGCTGCTTCTTTCAACTCGGTTTTATTCATATCACGGTCAATAAGCAACTTCCAAAGATTATTATAACAAACCGCCACAGTGTAGGCCTCCAGTCACTAAACTCATAAAACACAAGCTTGGTTTATCTTATTATAGCAGATAAAAGGCGAAAAATCAAGCGCATCTCACGATTTCGTTAGAATATCTCATACGCAAAAAGGTGGCGGCAAGAAAATTCTTGCCGCCACTAAATACTTATACATAAATCAACTCGCTATTTACGATCTCCATCGCCCTATTTCGGATGTTATTCATCCTGCCGACCCACTCCATCGGGGCGGTGGCTTTCAGCTTCTCCGTGATACCTTCGAATGCTGCAATCTGTTTTACCAACCGAAGAAACATTTCCTCTGCCTGACGGTCGATGTTGGCAAGGTAGCTGTTCAATTTTCCGCTGGTGAGTAGAGTCGTATAGGTTGCCCGTCGATGCTCCTTCAGGTAACGCCGGTGGCGTTGTCCCCATACGCCGATGGGCTGCTGTTCTTCTTCGGGCAGTTTCAAATCAGGAAGAAGATAATCCCCGACCTGTGTGTAAGTACCGCCCATTTCCTCAAAAATCGTCTTTGCCATTGTCTGTTCCTACCTTTCAAAATTTGTATTTCTGCGCCTTGTGCGCTGGGTTTGCTTTCGCTGCTGCTCCATATCTTTTGCCTGTGCAATCAGATTATCGATCTGCCGGCTGCCAAGAACCTTCCACAGAAAGTGGAAATCCTTCAATTCGGAGTGCAGGGTGTTGTTTTCCTCTGTGAGCCGGTCATTGGTTGCGGTCAGATGCTCGTTTTCCCGGTAAAGCCGCCCGTTGGCGTTGTTCAGCCGGTGGTAGCTGTCTAGTGCCTGATAGTAGTGATAGAACACCTCTCGGATAACTTCTTTCAGTTTCTTAATGAGTGGGTCAACAAACCGCTGTTTGTAGGTCTTGGCGGTCATCAGCGTGGGCGGATCGGGAAGCTGAAACTCACTGTCCGTCTCAATTCGTTTCTCTAATCGCTCGATGGACTGCACACCCTGATCGAAGTTGTCAATCCGACTTTGCACCGTTTCCAGCTCGTCCTGTTTTTCGGCTAGCGTGGTATCCAATGCAGCAATCTCTTTCTCCCGTTCCTGCTTTTTGTAGTTCAGAACGGAGAGATGCTTTTCGTGGGTGCCTTTCTGCTCCCACTGGATGTCATACCGCTCCATCACGGCAGCCAGCTGCTCTTTTTCGGACTGTACCCACTGTGCCCACTCGGTAGCACCACGGGTTCCACCCTTAAAGCCTTATTTAGTGTCGGAGAACTTTCTGGCCGCATTCCGATTTGCCCGAGCGGTTACGCCATTACCGTGACGCAAGACGGTTATTCAGTTGTGAGCAAGCAGCTTAACGCTATTTGCTTAACTATTATATTAAACATATTCCGTTATGTCAATAGGCTTTTGAAAAAGATTAAACTTTTTTGCTAGTGGCACCTTGACGACACTTAAATATATATGCTATACTGATTGCGCAGTATAAAAACAAGGAGCGTAATCGCTATGGCAATCGGTGAGAGAATTCGCTTTTTCCGCAATCTGCGGGGAATGACACAAAAATACTTGGGGCAGGTAGTCGGTTTTCCTGAAAAGACCGCCGACATCCGTATGGCACAGTATGAATCCGGCAGCAGAACGCCTAAGGCGGATTTGACGGAGAGCCTTGCCGGTGCGCTGGGTGTGTCGCCGCTGGCTTTATCTGTACCCGATATTGACAGCTATCTCGGCTTGATGCACACGCTGTTTACATTAGAGGATCGATATGGCCTGACGGTGGAAATTGGCGAGAATGGCGTTTCACTGCGTGTTGACCCCCGAAAAGGGAAGGATGCCGCCGAGGTTTCTACAATGCTTTCTTCGTGGGCACAGCAGGCGGTAAAGCTCCGCAGCGGTGAAATCAACCGAGAGGACTACGACAAGTGGCGTTATAACTATCCACATTTCGATGAAACCTCAGGCTATGTAAAAGTCCCGTCCCAGCAGCTCAGCGATGCGATGGTGGAGGCTTTCAAAGACCGACTAAAGAACGACTAAATCTGAGCAAAACAAAAAGAGCTATCTGACTTCTCTAACAGAAATCAGATAGCTCTTTATTCTTGGATAATCTAAAAATGTTGTCATTTTGTTGTCACGGGGCAATTCCGTGATGCAAAAGTCCAGCATTTTCAAGGCTTTTCAGCCTTTCGGGTATTATTCCCACTCCTAAGTGTAAAACAGATTTTAACTGTTTTTGCTTAGGAGTTTTGACTTGATGTGCTTTAATTTGGTACAGATTATCTCAATTCTATAAGGCATTTCTGCTTTTGCTATCAAATAGCTATCACTTGGATGCTATCACAAATTAATATATACTTAAAGGACAATAAATCAGTTTGAAAAACTCTTACAGCTGCTTATCATATTTTTCAAGAGAAAAATTCGTTATTCCGTTGACCACAGTACCTTTTTTATTATTAAATACAATAGCTACACTATATTTGGCTCGAGTAACACCTACATAAAATTTTGCTTTGCTTTGTGGCTTCAATTCTTTTTTATTATCCAATATCCAATCAAGCATTTTAGCTGTAGGGTAAATTAAAACCCTGTCAAAAGTCAGTCCTTTTGAGTCGCCAAGATTTTTCACTGGATAATCTTCATTTACAGGTGTCCTTTTTGAATCACGCAATTGCATAGGATTATAAAGTGAGAGATATGTAGCAACATCATCTGATGAAACAAAAAATACACCATCATGACCAGTAGGCTTGTGCCCTTTACATTTACATGGACGGTACTCGCTATAAATTGAATTTGCAAAATCACAAATACCTTTATTATTTCTATAAGTTATATTAAGTGATGTATCATCTATAACAACCGTATATTTTTGGCATTCACTTTTTATAAAATCAACAATCCCACCATTCAAATACTTTTTATATTTAGCCTCATCGTGAGTATGATAGGTTACTTGACGCGGATCACCAACCAACAATATATTTAAAGACGAATTAAATAATAGTCTCATTATCTCCAAATCATATCCCGCCATATCTTGAACTTCATCTATAAAAATATGTGTATATATTTTTTCCATTCTCTTAATAATAAGTCCATCAGTCAATTCATCAATTTTAACAACGAATTTTGATAGCTTGTCAGAATATATATATCCTGTGTCACTAAAATAATAGTGCTTTACATCATCTTCGCCATAATAAACTGGATTGCCAACTTTGGGCTTATAACGAAATCCAGATTTTGCATTAACTAAGAGCAACCCTTTCACTTCGCAGTCATAAAGAACACTCTGATATGGTTTAACACCATGCTGTATTAGAAAAGAAAACCATGTTTTTACTGTAATATTTTCTGGAATACAGCCATTTATCTCATAAAACTTCTTTATAATTTCCTTTTCATTTGCGTCAGTATAAGTTGTAATAAGTACTTTACCTTTAGAAATTTTCAAAGCTTCCTTAACGAGATGTGTTGTTTTCCCAGACCCGGCAGCTGCAACAATTAACTTATTATTCATTCTTTTATTGCCTCCAAAATATAATTAGGAAACTCCAAATCCTCGTTAGTTTCAAAAACACTTAATGCAGATTCTGTTTTATTGCTTTTCATAAATTTTTGAAGATCTTCAATGGTATCAAATTTTGTACCAAGAATTTTATTAAATAACGAGATGTCATTCCCGTTTGCTTTTAACAACTTAGGCTCAAGGGTATTGTAATTATAAGGTTTACCATTTATGCTCAAATCCCCACAGTCTACAACATCGTCATAACAAATTTTAATATTGTCCTTTTTATTATCTTTTATGTAATTTGCATATTTCCTCGCAAGGGCATCTATATCTCCATCATTATCAGTTACAACAGCCACATTCAAGTTCAATGCATCTGCCAATTCTAAAAATCTCAAAAAAGATATGCCCACTGAAATCACATCGATTTGATCTTCAATAGGAAGTCTGTTATCATTTTGTTTCATATATGCTTTTTGAACTATGAGTTCATCAGAATCGCCTTCTACCAATATAGCCTTTTTACACAGAATAAGCCTTAATGTATCATATCCAGCTATTTTTTTAAAAAAATCCGCTGATGCAAGTTCTGTTATTTTAGTGACTTTATGATTATTAAGAAGTAATAAATTTTGTAGGCCGAGTTTATTAGCGACAAAACTGCTATGTGTTGAAATGATTATTTGTTTCCCGTCATATTTTTCTTCGATAGCCTTTATCAGTTGATTTAATTTCGAAAAAGACAAATGGCTCTCGGGTTCTTCAAGGAGGACTATTTGAGCTTGTTTTGCGCTTTTATGCGTCAAGGCTAACTCTGTTTTCATTACGCATTGGGCACCTTTGCCAATGTATCCAAAAGGAATATCATTTAATTGTGTAACCAAACTACTTTCCCATGCATTCTTTGTTCCTAAGTCTACTGTCAAAGAAACCTTTCCATCAACAATTGATGATTGTGAACGAATTCTTGCATTGATTGCTTTAATAGAGACATCGTCAATAAACGCATCTTTCATTTTTCTGTGTGCTTGAGAAACAGCTGTCACTTCTTCAGGCGAGAGTAAATCCTTTACAATTCTCGAAATATAAACATCTGAACCATTTTGATAACGATAACTTGACGAATCAATCATAGCCGATTTAATTGGAATAGTTCTAATTGTAATTGCCTGACGAGCAAACGATGTCCAAGAAGCTTCATAATATTCAATTGGTATGCTCATCATATCCTTTTTACCAATCAGTATAGAATATTCGCTGTTATATTTTTCATTAAACTTAATTTCAAACTTTAAACCTTCACAATCAATTCGTTCTGAGTTATCATTTCCTCTATATTCCGGTTCAATAGAATCATTAAAAAACACTTCTATACTTATTGAAGGAGGCGCTAATGGAGTACCATTATTAACAGAACCAATATATGCATCCACAACATCCTTGTTAAATAAATACTGTGAAAGTTCATTTCTAATGTTTCTTCCGCTGTAAAATCCGGTCAATGCTATGTGTATTGCTTCTAAAATTGTCGATTTTCCTGTTTCGTTATTTCCTACAAGAATGTTTAACCCTTTATTCAATTCAAGCTCAAATATACCATTAAAGCATTTAAAATTTTTAATTTTAATTTTCTTAATTGACATAAGATAGCCACCTCTATTGTTACTTATTGTATGTAGACTTTTTGTATTCAATTTGATTATACTATAAAATATGGAGGATTGCAACTATGGATATTATAAAAGTATTTGGTGATAACCTAAAAAAATATCGTACAGCTATGGGAATATCTCAAGAAGCATTCGCCGAAAAGTGTGGCATGCACCGTACCTATATAAGTGCCATCGAGTGTTATCGTCGCAGTATTTCGCTTGAAAATATACAGCGTATCGCCGATGCACTTGAAATTGAAACATATAAATTATTTTTGGAGGAATAAATATGGAGCATAGAAATAGAGCCACAGGTTGGCAATACGCAAAGCTGTCAGGACACAAAAATGAGGATTTAGTAAAAATACGCTTAGATACTGATGAGGTTTTCGCAACTTTCTTATTAAAAAGAATAGATAGACCTCATTCCCATATTGTTCGTACAACAATTGGTGGATTACACGAAACAAATGTCCCAAGTGTCAATGGTAGAAAAACGAAATCCAAAACTGATTTGAAAGTCTATCTTGATACAGACGAAGTAATCAACATTTCCATAAAAAAGAGTCTTGGAGGACAAGTGTATTTTGTAAGAGCAGGACTATTTATTGATACTTTTGAAAAACAATTTAATGTCAAAATCCCTTTGGATGTACAGAGAGCAATAAACCTATTTTGGGCAGCTGCTGATGATGCCGTAGATATCATAAAAGAATATGGTGACCAAGCTATAACTAAAAATTATGACCTACAATTGCGACATAAGAGCTTAAATGCTACTACATTAAAAACATATAATGAACATCTCTATGATGTATTATTACAATGGTTCACTGACAACGCTTATGAACTCGCAAAGCTCTCATTTTCTATGGGTGCTGTATGTGATAGCAAAGAGTGGTCCGACTTTGTATGGTACATAAATCTTCTTGGTGAAAATAATACGGATGATCTATTCTTCATAGAAGATATTTGTAATACTGTTCAGAAAGTTGCAAAAGACGAAACCTATTATGGTTCCTCATATGGAGGTACTACAATTCAGTTGCCTTTTGGTTTTGTTCAATGGCATCAAGGTCAGCTACAATTTCATCATAATTACGAGAAACTGTGTACATTGCTAAAATAGGAGTTAGTTTATGTCTGTTGATAGAAAATTTAGAGTACGGTTTGGTTATACAAACGCAGATAGATTGAAAAAATATTATAAAGGGAAAGATATTGTGGATATTAACTGGAATAAAATCGAACAATATAACTCTCGAATTAAAGATATTTTTCAAAAGTTAAATACCGTTGTCCACGAAAGTATAAGATATGATAATATTACAGATTTTAACCACAAAATTGATGGTGCATATCAAATTCTAAAAGATAATAATATAATCCCACGATTAAACAACAATGGTAGGCCTCCTGAAGATGTATATTATAATTGGATGAGAGGATATGCTGTTTGTGAATTTTTTTCAAAAGCTTTGTCAATTGTATTTAACATTTCACGAGATAAAATAAAAATTGTAGGTAATGACAAATTAACTTGCATAGACACTTTTTCCAAATCTCCCACTGCAGATTTGGAAATCGAGTTAGATAATAAAATCATCAGGTTAGAAGTTCAATCAGGATTTACAGGAGCAAACGACATAAAGTATCATAAAGTTAATGAAGCAAAAAGAGTGTTTTTGTCTGCTAATATTTATTCATATGTTGTTCACTTCGATTTGTTTAACGGAAAAGTTGCTATTATTGATATTTCTTCTATATCTGATAAAAGTGTTAATTGGGTACATCGACAGGAATTAGAAAATCAAATTGTATTTTCCATACCATCCGAATCTTTTAAATGGGCTATTACAGATATGCCAACAAATTATAAAAATATAATTTGCTGATTTTAAGGCTGCAGTGCTATTCTGCAGCCTCATTCTTTTGTATTGCCTCTAACATCCGCTTTGCAATAGCCATTGAAAGCAACGGCGGAACAGCATTACCTATTTCTAATCTTTTCATTCCATCAGAGCCATAAAATTTATAATCATCCGGAAAGCTCTGCAATCTTGCTCCTTCTCGAATTGACATTGCTCTTGAATCTCTTGGATGAATACATCTCGACGATGAAGGACACGCAAAATTTCTCGTTATTGTTGTCGAAGGCTTATTCCACCATAATTTAGCGTAGGTATTGCCGTAGCCACTTTTAGGACGAATATTTTCAGGCAAATCATCTTTAGACTGTCCATCCTTTAATGTTTGCATTATTTTGACGAGATGTTCGCCATTTTTAGGTGCCTTATGTTCTTCAACATACCCATTTGAATTTTTTCTGACAAATTTCAAAAAATCATTCGTAGGTTCGGTAGTATAAGTGTCATTTTCTTCGCCACTTCTTAGCACGGGTAAATCTCCTATTGCCTCCCTCAAAGTTACATATGGTTTTAATCCTTCACCATGCGTAGGAAGCGGATAAACAAAGTTATTTTCCCCTTTAATTCCGACAAGAATTACCCTTTCTCTATGCTGAGGGACGCCATAATCAACTGCGTCCAAAACTTTGTGTTTTAAATCATAACCAAGTTCTTCAAACTCAGTTTGAATTCGTTTAAAAAGATTTCCTTTATTCATACTAAGCATTCCGGTAACATTTTCAAACACAAATGCTTTAGGCTGCAGAATTTTAAGAATTCTCTTATATTGCATAAACAAGTTTGCCCTCTCATCATTTTGTCTTTTCCCAAGAGTTGAATATGATTGACAAGGAGGTCCGCCTACTACAATATCAACCTTCTGTCCCTCCAATGTCTTTTCTATAACATCTTCGGTCAAACTATTTATATCACAATTTATCATTTCGACATTAGGATGATTTAATTTATATGCAACGGAAATGTCTTTTTCAATTTCATTTGCTGCAACAATATTGAATTGAGGAAGCACTGAAAAGCCATAACTCAATCCACCAACACCTGCAAACAAGTCCATTATATTATATTGTTTCATACAGTCCTTCTCCTAATTTAATGATTTGACAATATTTTCGGCAATTCTGCTAACTACAGGAACGCATACTGAATTTCCAATTTGCTTGTAAACCTGTTTTTCATTTTCTTTAGGTAAAATAAAAGTTTCTGGGAAGCCTTGTAATCTAGCACATTCACGAGGAGTCATTAATCTAACAGAAAAATTATCATAGAAAAAAGGAATTCTCTCAAATCGACTACCCATCGCAGCCAAAAGTGTTGGACAAATTCCTTCCATTCCTCTAGAAAGCCCCCAATCTGTAAAACGATAAACTCTTTTACGGTCATCCATATATTCCATCATTCTATTCCACATACGATGACCATCCATATAATATTTTTCTTCTTGTTTTTTCTTATCAAACAAATCAAAAGCAGTTTGTGTCAACGGCAATGTATCTGGAAACTTAAATTCCTTTAAATTTTTCTTATACTTAAATGCAACTATGTATATTCGGTTTCTTTGCTGAGGAATATTACCATATTCTTTTGCATTCATAATTTTATATACTGTATGATATCCTAAATCTTCAAGTGTTTTTAATATCACTTCAAAAGTTTTTCCGTCATCATGTTTTACTAAATTAGCTACATTTTCAAGAAAAACAACTCGAGGTTTTATTTTGTTTATTACCCTTGCTGTTTCAAAAAACAAATTTCCTCTAGGATCATTGAAGCCTTCCAGCAATCCAACAGATGAAAATGCCTGACAGGGAAAACCCGCCGTTAAAATATCAAATTTAGGGATGTCCTTCGTATCTAATTTTTGAATATCGCCTTCAACAAGATATTCATCGCCAAAGTTCAATCTATATGTCTTGCAAGCATACTTGTCAAGTTCATTGGCCCAAACTATTTTACAGCCATTTTGTCTAAACGCTAAACAAATTCCGCCAATGCCTGCAAACATACTTCCTACTGTAAGTTGTTCTCTCATATACTAATCCTTCATTGGTGTTTTCTCAAATTCATTATATAATGTTACAGCTCTTTTTAACTGCGACTTGATAAACATAGAGCTCTCTTCAAACTCTCCGTTATTTTGCAGGTTTTCCAATGTATCGCTACTTATAGAGTCTGTATGTAACATTCTGCGAACTCTGCCACAGCGAGAAATTACATCTTTAGCAGAGCGAATACTCATATTTTTTTCATTTATAAGCCACTCCAGCAATTCTGTGGATTCCATGTCGTACCTCCTAAATCTCTGTAGGAAAAGTATATCATACAATCACGTCAACGTCAAGTTCGACACAAATTTAATGACGGCAGAGATTTCTCCCTGCCGCCATCTTGTTCATACCGTGTAAATCAATTCTGAATTTACAATCTCTGTCGCCCTATTCCGAATATTATTCATCTTCTGCACCCACAACATCATATCGGTTGATTTGAGTTCTTCGGTTACATTTTCTTTTTCGGCGAGGTCTTTTACAAGCCGAGAAAACATATTACTTGCCTCTTCTTCAATGTCGGTAAGATATGAATTGAGTTTACCGCTTGTCAGCAAATTGTAGTAAAGTACACGGTGATTCTGCTTCAAATATCGTTTGTGTCGCATTGCCCAAACGCCGATATTCGCTTCTTTTCCTTCTTCCGCCGGTAATAAATCGGGCAACATATAGTCGCCGACTTTCGTATAAGTACCGTCTGCTTTTTCAAAAATTGTCTTTGTCATTTTATTTTACCTCCAAAAATTTATTTATCTTGAGCGTGGATTTTCACGCTTACGACCTTTATTATTTCTTGCCTGTTCAAGCAAATTATCAATTTGTTTATACCCGAAAACTTTGCGTAGGAGTTTGTAATCTTTGACCTCCGAACGCAAATTTTCGTTTTCGCTTTTCAGCTTGCTGTTGATTTTAGACAACATTTCGTTCTCACGATAGAGATTGCCGTTTGTAATGTTTAACCTGTGGTAGCTGTCCACCGCCTTGAAATATCGTGCAAATAAGGTGCTGATTAGCGACTTGAATCGAGCCACAAGCGGTTCTGCGAACTTTAGGTCGTACATCTTTTTCGTACAATTCCGTAAAAGTCTTAAAGGGCATAGTGACATCGGCTTTCTTTTCAGTTAAAAATGCTCGTTCCCACTCCTGTGCCTCTCGTTTGGTGGCAAAGCCACGCTTTAATTTTTGCTGTCGCAAACCTTGCCAATCGGTGTAACGGAACTGCACATACCAAGTTCCGTTCTTTTCATTTTTAAACGCTCCCATTTTAATCGCTCCTTTCAATTGTTTTTGTTGAGTAAAATTTTTCGTGAAAGAATTTACGGTCAATTCTGCCGGGAATTGTAATACACCCGGTTGATTGCAATTCTTTATTTAATTTGCGTACGAGTTTGTAAGCATAGGAAACGGAAACGCCCATTTCTTCTGCCACATCTTCAACACGCATAAACATTTTATTTGACATTAACATCATCCTTTCGTTTTTATATTTTCATAATCATTTAATGTCGGATACTTTCTGACCGCATTCCGATTTGCCCGAGCGGATACACCATTACCGTGATATATGACGGTTATTTGATTTTTCGCAAATAACTTAACGCTATTTGCTTAATAATTATACTAAGCATATTCCGTTATGTCAAGTGGTTTTCATAAAAATATTAAACTTTTTTGCTTTGTGTGCCTTGACATCACTTAACTTGTTATGCTATGATATTTAACAGTAAAATGGGAGGGGCTATATTATGGCTATCGGCGAAAGAATAAGATTTTTCAGAAATTTAAAAGGTATGACTCAAAAATATCTCGGTATGCAGGTGGGCTTTCCGGAGAAAACCGCTGACATTCGTATGGCACAGTATGAATCCGGTAGCAGAACACCAAAGGCTGATTTAACAAATAATCTTGCAAATGTTTTCGGTGTATCGACAAGTGCTTTAACTGTGCCTGATATTGACAGTTACAACGGCTTAATGCACACCTTATTTACACTTGAAGATTTATACGGTCTTAAAATTACCGAGTTAGACGGAGAGGTTTGTCTGCATTTGGATAAGGGTATGGGCGCAAATTACATTACTATGTTTGAAATGTTCACCGCTTGGAAAGAACAGGCTGAAAAGCTGAAGAATGGTGAAATTTCAAAAGATGAATACGATAGTTGGCGTTATAATTATCCTAACAATATAGCCTCTAATTCTCGTAGGGAGGATTGAAAATGCCTGTAGTAAATGTAAATCTATTAGTTGACGAAAAAACCTATGCTGGTGTTAAAGCCGGTGTTTTAGAACTCTGTGGTATGGCAAAGAATGTTGACAACAAGAGGGTTGCTAAACATATTCCCGCCGTAGCTGATGCAGCTAAAGAAGGTGCGGCTCAAGCAATAGACTTTATACGATTGCATAATAAAGGTGCAATTATCATTGGCGGCGTTCTTATAGTCGGAGGTGCAGTTGCCGGTACGGTAGGTTATATTGCAACTCGTGATAAGAGAAAGCGAGAAAAGCAATTTGCCAAAAACCTGCAAATCTATTTAGATGCCGCAAAAGAGGAAAAATTGACTATTGAAATCATAGATTCTTTAATCAATTCGCTTGATGCATTGTCAAATGATGATCCTTCAAAAGCAGTAAATTTAAAAATCTCGGCATCTCAATTTAGTGATTTAGTACATAGTATATTTGACTACACAATTCGTTTGGCTGAAGCAAACAACATAAGTCCCGCACTTATCAATAAGCCTAAGGTTTTGAAAAAGAAAACCTATTCTGATCTGCAATACTATTTGAATATGCAAAAAACTATTTTTGAACAAGCCGCTTAAAATAAGCATAGAAAAAGGCATTACCGACTGCAAAAGTCAGTAATGCCTTTTATAGTATTAAAATAATTGTACCTGCAAACCGATAGAACGCTTAGAATAAAGCCGTTTTACAGTTTGCTATCATTTTGCTATCAAATCAGGAATTTAAGAGCCTAAAACCCAGTGTTTATGCGGGTTCACGCAACTCTTGATATTACTCCCACTCGACAGTTCCGGGGGGTTTTGAAGTTATATCATAGACAATGCGATTGACGCCGTTTACCTCATTTGTAATTCGATTGGAAACGGTTGACAGAATATCAAACGGGATTCTTGCCCAATCGGCTGTCATAAAATCATCGGTCGTGACGGCGCGAATCGCTATGACATTTTCATATGTACGGTGGTCGCCCATTACGCCGACCGCTTTTGAGCCGGTGAACACGCAGAAGAACTGACTGAGATTTTTCTCATAGCCGTTCTTTGACATTTCGTCACGCAAGACAAAATCGGCATCTTGCAGAATCCGCACCTTTTCGGCAGTAATTTCGCCGACTATTCGGACGCCGAGCCCGGGACCCGGGAAAGGTTGACGCCAGACAAGTTCGTGCGGTATTCCGAGTTTTTCGCCGACCGCGCGGACCTCGTCCTTAAAAAGGTCTTTAAGCGGTTCAACCAGTCCCAAAAATTTAATATCTTTCGGGATTTCACGCTGATTATGGTGGGTTTTTATAACCGCGCTTCCGGCGCCTTTGCCCGATGTGCCTTTGCCGCTTTCAATTCGGTCGGGATATATTGTTCCCTGCGCAAAAAACGCGTTTCCGCCGGCGCGGGATTTTATTTCGTTCCAAAACACTTTATAAAATTCATCGCCGATTATATGGCGTTTTTTCTCGGGGTCGGTCACACCGGCAAGTTTTTGCATAAAGACATCGCCGCAATTGACGCGGACGAAATTCATATCAAAAAGTTTTGTGAAAGTTTCTTCAACAAAATCGCCCTCGTTTTTGCGCATAAGTCCCTGGTCAACGAACACGCAGGTGAGTTGTTTCCCGACCGCGCGGCTCAAAAGGCCTGCCGCAACCGAACTGTCAACGCCGCCCGAAAGCCCCAAAATAACCTCATTATCGCCGATTTCCTCACGAAGTCTTTTAACGGTATCTTCGATGAAACTGTCCATAACCCAATCGCCTTTACATTCGCAAACGGCAAAAAGGAAATTTTCGAGCATTTTATCGCCGTATTCCGAATGGGTGACTTCGGGGTGGAACTGAACGGCATAAAGTTTTTTGTCTTCATTTTGCATTGCCGCCACGGGGCAATTTTCGGTCTTTGCGATCACCGAAAAACCTTCGGGCGCGCGGGAAATATAGTCGGTATGGCTCATCCAAACCGTGCTTGTTTCGGAGATATCCTTAAAAATCGGGCTGTCGGCGCAAATTGAGAGCTCGACCTTGCCGTATTCCGAGACAGGCGCCGTTTCGATATTTCCGCCGCACATCCACGCCATAAGCTGGCAGCCGTAACAAATTCCGAGCACGGGAATACCGAGCGAGAGAATATCCGCGGAATAATGCGGGGAGGACATATCAAAG
>CAVDRT010000208.1:0-3145 GCA_963611445.1 bacterium | reverse complement strand
CGATAAAGATGATTAAAGAAAATCTTGCGGAATCTTATGACGGAAATATGGAAAAACGCGCCAAAATGCACATCGCGCAGTGCTTGGCGGGAATGGCCTTTTCAAACGCGCTTTTGGGCATAGTTCATTCAATGGCGCATAAAACAGGTGCGGCGTTTGCAGACCTCGGCGCGCATATTGTTCACGGCGTCGCAAATGCAATGTATTTGCCGAAAGTCATTGTTTACAATTCGGCAGTGCCCGAAGCTGCAGAAAGATATGCCCAAATTGCTGATTATATGGGCATCGGCGGGGAATGTACAGAATGTAAAATCAAAAATCTTGTAAACTTTGTGCGGGATATGAACAAAAAACTTAATATTCCGCTTTGTATTAAAAATTACGGTGCCGACAGTTATCCGACCGAAAACGGTTTTGTGCCCGAAGATGTTTTTCTTGAAAGACTTCCGCAAATTGCTCAAAATGCAATTGACGACGCCTGCACAGGCTCAAATCCGCGGAAACCGACGCTTGATGAAATGGAAAAACTTTTAAAATGCTGTTATTACGACACAGAGGTTGATTTTTAAAATTCATCTAAACAGAAACAAAAATGCTCCGTCATTCGGTATACATCTGCCGCGGCGGAGTTTTTATTCTTGTTATAAAAACTGTTTACAAAGCACATTTTTTTCGTTATAATATTTCAATGAAAGGGTGTGGCTGAGATTAAAAAACACATATTTTTATCAATTCTTTCGTTTGTGTTGATTTTTTCGCTTTGTTCCTGTTCATCTTCGGCAAAGAAGGTTTCTAAAACAACGAAAACGCTTTATGATACGGTTACAACAATTGAACTTTATGACGGAGATAAAACACTTCTCAAAGATACCGAAGACCTTGCCGAAAGTTATCAAAAGATGTTTGACGGCAACGATGTGAACAGTGAAATATACAAACTTAACAACGCCGCCGGCAAGAAAACAACTCTTTCGGAAGACACTTTGAATTTGTTGTCTTTTGCAACTTTTTCGTCTGAATTGAGCGACGGTGCATTTGATATTACCGTGAAACCTGTTATGGACCTTTGGAACTTTTCGGCTGACAATCCGAAAATACCGTCCGACAGTGAAATTAAAGAAAAACTTCAATCAGTCGGAAACAGCAATATTGTGATAAACGGTACTTCAGCCGTCTTGGATAACGGCGCGCAGGTAGATGTAGGCGGTATTGCAAAAGGGTATATTGCGGACAGACTTGTTGAATATCTGCGCTCAAGAGGCTGTAAAAACGCCCTTATAAACCTCGGCGGAAATATTTACGCTATGGGCAAAAACAAAAAGGGTAATGATTTCACTGTGGGTATTCAAAAACCTTTTGCAAAAACAGGGGAATATTCGGCGAAAATTATAGGTCTTTCCGATATGTCTGTCGTGACCAGCGGAAATTATATCAGATATTTTAAAAAGGACGGAAAAATCTATCACCACATAATTGACCCGAAAACAGGTTGCCCCGCCGACAACACCCTGAATTCGGTGACTGTAATTTCCAAATATTCCGCGGCTGCCGATGTGTTATCTACCGCTTGTTTTGTTCTCGGAAAAGAAAAAGGAATTGAACTTGTCAACAACACCCAGGACGCCGAGGCGGTATTTATCACAAAAGACGGAAAAATCACCGTAACAGACGGACTTAAAATGAATGACAAAAAAATCCCCGAAATTGAAACAAAAAAATGAGAAACACACTTTATTTTTCCATTCAAATATAGTATCCTATTATAAAACAATTTTTGGAGGAGTTATGGCGCAGTATTCTGTAACACTAAAAAAAATAATCGAAGAGTTTTCACTCTCGGTTGTAAAAATGCCTTCGGACCCTGAAAATATTCTTATATCCAATATGGAAATCAACCGACCGGGACTTCAACTCGGCGGATATTATGAATACTATGACCCGAAAAGAATACAGATAATCGGGAAAAGTGAAGACAGTTTTTTAAAAAAACACACACCCGAAGAACAGAAAAAGGCAATATTTACATTTTTCGAAACCGCTCCGAGCGCTGTCATTCTGACCCGTGATATAACACCGAGCGATTTTATGACAGAGGCGGCGGAAAAATATAAAGTTCCGTTCCTTTCTTCAAAAGAGGGCACATCTGACTTTATGTCGGCGCTTATTGCGTATTTGAGCCTGAATCTTGCCCCGAGAATTATGCGCCACGGCGTTTTGGTGGAAGTTTACGGCGAAGGAGTTCTTATTTTGGGTGAAAGCGGCGTCGGCAAATCCGAGACAGCGGTTGAACTCGTGAACAGAGGACACAGGCTTATTGCCGACGACGCTGTTGAAATGCGGCGTGTTTCCTCCAAAACAATTGTCGGCTCGTCACCCGAAAACATAAGGCATTTTATCGAATTAAGAGGAATAGGAATTATAAATGTGAGAAGAATTTTCGGCGTCGGTGCCGTTAAACTTTCTTCGAAAATTGACCTTGTTATCAACTTTGAACCGTGGGATTCGACCAAAATGTATGACCGAATGGGCATTGACGAACAAACAACGGAAATTTTGGGCCTCACTATCCCATCGCTCACTATACCTGTGAAACCGGGACGAAATTTAGCTGTAATTCTTGAGGTTGCGGCGATGAATAACCGTCAAAAGAAACTTGGTTACAATGCGGCAAATGAACTTTTGAAGCGCCTTGAAATGTCACCCGGCGGCGGAATAGACGACGACACGGCTGACTGGAACACATATTATTGATTTTTGAGTCACGAAAGGAATACTTGTATTATGTATCATATCGGAATTGATTTGGGCGGAACAAACATTGCGGCAGGCGTTGTTGATGACGATTTTAATATAACCGGAAAAAGCAATATAAAAACAAACACGCCGAGACCATCGGAAGAAATTGTCGACGATATGGCAAAAATCGTTAAAATTGCTGCCGAAAAAGCCAACATCTCGCTTGATGAGGTTGATGTTGTCGGCGTCGGCTCTCCGGGCAGCGTCAACCCTGTGACAGGCGTCATCGGCGCGGCGAATAACCTTGGGTTTTACAATTTGCCGCTGAGAGAAATGCTTCAGAAAAGAGTCGGTATCCCGGTGGTTATTGAAAACGATGCAAACACCGCGGCATACGGTGAAATGATTG
>CAVDRT010000207.1:0-11559 GCA_963611445.1 bacterium | reverse complement strand
ATACGACCTCTCTCGTCGTGGCTGAGAGAAGAGAACCTCTCGTCGAGTAGCAGTGAAGATATGAGAGCTTCCGCCTGGGCATACCTGAGGCCGCACTGCGAAAAGACCGTGATTACCTTTCTCTCGTTGAGAGAAGTCATGTTCACAAGTGGAATCTCATCAATCAGGTCGAGAAGGAAAAGGTATTCCCTGATTTCATCGGCGCTCAATTCATCAACATAAGCAAGACCCTTATCAATAAGTTTCAGCGCGCAGTCATAGAGAAAATCAAAATAATCCGAGGCATAATAAACATTGTCCCAATTAAATCCGAGCCATTTTATATCTTCCATAATGGCGTCGACATATTCGGTGTCCTCTTTCACGGGGTTTGTGTCGTCAAACCGCAAATTGCACCGACCGCCGTATTTTACAGCCGTTCCGAAGTTTATGCAGATTGCTTTTGCGTGGCCGATGTGAAGATAACCGTTGGGCTCAGGCGGAAAGCGCGTCTGAACTTTGTTATAAACGCCTTCTCTGAGGTCTTCGTCGATAAAATCGTGTATAAAGTTTGAGGGCATTACATTATCTTTGATTTCTTCCATTTTTGCTTCCTCTTTTCATTTGTTTGAAAGATATTCAATCATTTCGTCAATTCGTTTAAGGCAACGCTTCTTTCCGAGGCAAGCCATAATTTCGGTGAGATTCGGGGTGTTTTGCCTGCCCGTCACCGCAACGCGGATAACGGTTGAAGCGTCCGCAGGGTTGCCTTTAAACATATCAGGGGTTGCCTTATATTCTTTAGTGTCCCCCGCAAACCCGACTTTGGGACATATATCCTTGATTTTTTGAAACCAGGCGCTGTTGTCATCGGTCGGGTCGTATACTTCCTTATAAAGAGCAAGAATTTGCGCGGCAGCCGCGCGGTCGATATGTTCGGGCAGGTCAAACGACGGTTTATAAAGTTCATCATAAAAATATGAGCAATAATCCTTTGCCATATCCCATTTATAAATATCTTTTCTCGGTTTTTTGCCGTCGCGGTCAATTCCGAAAATTTGTTTTGCATAGTCACGGTCGGAATCGAGAATTTCAAAAAACTCTTTGTCATATTGCCGCGCCCACAAAAGTAGTTTTTGAAGCACTGCGGCCGAATCAAAACGGGCAACAACATTTTTTGCAATGTCGTTGAGTTTATCAATATCGAAAAGTGCGCCCGAAACATTCATTTTTTTAAGATTGAATTTAAAATCTCTGTAATCGGCAGTTTTGTTGGCGCGGCGCCATTCCTCAAAATCGGAATTCCCGATTGTCATTAAATACTCAATAACGCTGTCGGCTTCATATCCCTCTTCCGCAAAGAATTTGACAGCCGCTTCAGGGTCTTTGCGCTTTGAAATTTTGCGTTTTGCTCCGTTTTCCGATTTCATTATCGGGGCGACATGAGCATATTTCGGCGGTTTGAAACCAAGCAATTTGAAAAGTTGAAGATGTTTCGGTGTTGATGAAATCCATTCGTCTCCCCTGATGACATGGGTTGTCCGCATAAGGTGGTCGTCAATCGCGTGGGCAAAGTGATAAGTCGGTATTCCGTCGGATTTAAGAATAACAAAATCCTCATCATTTTCCGGCATTTCGATTTTGCCCTTTATGCAGTCATCAAAAAACACCCTGTTTTGCTCGTTACCGGGGGATTTAAGCCTGACGACAAACGGCTTGCCCTCATCAATGAGCGCTTTTGCCTCGTCATATGAAATATTGCGGTGGCGCGCCCATTCGCCGTGATAGCCTGTCCTGATTTTTTGTACCTCCTGAACACGGCGTGTTTCCTCAAGTTCCTCCGCTGTGCAAAAACAGGGGTATGCGTACCCTTCGGCAACAAGTTTTTTTGCAAATGTGCGATAAATTTCGGCGCGGCTGCTTTGCAAATAGGGCCCGTAATCGCCTTTTTGATTTTCGCCGTTTATAAAGCCCTCATCTATTTCAATTCCGAAATCCGAAAGGCCGTTTATAATATCTTCAATTCCGCCCTCAATTTCGCGTTTTTTGTCGGTATCTTCAATTCTTGTATAGAACACACCGCCCGAGGACGACGCCGTCACACGGTTGACAAGCGCGGCAAAAAGCGTCCCGATGTGAAGGTATCCTGTCGGGCTCGGTGCTATTCTCGTGACCTTTGCGCCCTCTTTCAAATTGCGTGCGGGGTAAAGGTTTTCATAATATTCGGGCGTTTTGTCAACATCCGGCAGCAAAAGTTCCGCCATTTTTTCGTTATCGTTCATTTTGTTCACTCCAAGCGATTTATCCTGAAATTTGAGTATATTTTTTTTAGTATATCAGATTTTTCTTTCAATTTAAACTGTTATTTCACAATTATTTGCATTAAATGGCTCAAAAAAGTCAAAAAACGAGCCAAAAAGCCGAAAAATCGCTTTTGAAAATCTCAAAATCAGTCCGTGCCTTTATATTTTCGCCTTGTGGCAAGCCCTCCTCTGATGTGCCGCTCCTCCTTATTTCGCTCTAAAACCGCCCGAACTTCGCTGTGAAGTTCGGGGTTTGAGAGTTTCAGTCTGCAGGAAACATCTTTATGTACCGTGGATTTGGAAATGCCGAAAACCTTTGCCGTTTGTCTGACCGTCGCGCCGCTTTCCGCTATGAAAAGTCCGAGCACCACCGCCCTGTCCTCATTTAGCATTTTCATACAATCAACTCCTAAACCTTAATTAAATGTATGAAAAAATGCGTTTTGATATGTTTAAAATTATTTGCAAAAACACAGCAGTTAAAAACCCGATGAGAATCAACAATTGACTCTCATCGGGTTTTGTTTTGCCGTATTTTTTCTGTTTTTCTACCGTGCCTTTGTGATAATTCCGTTTTCGACGGTCACGCCCCAGGCGTCTTTCGCCGCGGCGGCAGGTTCTGCCTGAACCGCCTCGGCAAACACCTCGACTGTCTGATATATCGTCGTTCCGTCACTCAAGGTTTTTTCCGTGAGCGCGAACGGTTGGCACATTTGGGGGGTAAAACCGCCCGGCTTAACGGGGTCTTTGTAATAATAAGTGTGGTTGCTCCCCACAATCCAGCCTTCGTTCAAGGTGATGTTCGGATAGACCGACGGCTCGGCGCCCGTGATATTACCTTTTTCATCGACGAAATAGGATACCAGACGCACGCGCAGATATTCATTTACATTACCGGTATTTTCAACACGGATTTCGGATTTTTCGCCGCCATTTGCCGTTTCTTCGGTGATGTCCTTGTTGTCCAATTTTTCGTGAACAGTGCAGGATACTTTCGCCGGCTCAAAGGTGTTTTGGACATTCGTCTTTTTGAACATAAACGCAAGAGTGACGCCGACCGCCGCAACAGTGACCAACACCGCCGCAATCACCCGTTTTTTCAGTTTCCTTTTGCACGGGTGCCGTCACCCCTTTCTGTTAGATATCCTTTGGCTGTTGCCGTTGAGCCATTTTTTATGCTTGGCTTCTTTGTTAAATGTTACAGTGGTGTCGTTCCCTTTAACGGTCACGCTCTTCTCGGGGTCATCGTAGCGCCAAGACCAATCGTTTTGCTGTGTGACGGTATATTTACGGCGGGGCAAATCCTTAATCGTTACACTGCCGTTGCCGACAATCGTAACATAAAGCACATCCTGATTTTCAATTTACATTCGTCTAACATCTAAAATCTAAAATCTAACATCATGAATGTCAACAAACCGACTGCCTATTTGACTGCGAAATGTGCCGAATTGTGGTTGATGTTCGTCAGTTTTATTTCTGTTTTTGCATAAAATTTGCGAAAATTTTACAAAAATGCAACTTATCTGCTATTTTAAACTTGATTTTTTCTTATATTAAATTATAATTACACTAAATATGGAAAACATTCCCTCTCAGAGTACGGAACTCTGCGAAAAGTACAATAAAAAACGGCACGGCTTAAAGCCGTGCCGTTTTTCGCCGCGTTTTATCTGCCTTGGCCCTCTTTGACGGAATCTTTTTGAATGACATCGTGTGCGCCGCCTTCAACAATACTGGTTGAAGAAACCAGCGTGAGTTTTGCTTTCTGCTGAAGTTCGGGTATTGAAAGCGCACCGCAATTGCACATTGTTGAACGCACTTTGCTGAGCGACAGTCTGACATTGTCTTTCAAATATCCGGCATATGGCACATATGAATCAACGCCCTCTTCAAAAGAAAGTTTTCCTGCTCCGCCGAGGTCGTATCTCTGCCAGTTACGGGCTCGGTTTGAGCCCTCGCCCCAATACTCTTTGACGAAATTTCCGCCTATGCTGAATTTTGCCGTCGGACTCTCTTCAAAGCGGGCAAAATATCTGCCGAGCATAAGGAAATCGGCACCCATAGCAAGTGCGAGCGTCATATGATAATCGTGAACAATTCCGCCGTCGGAACAAACCGGAACATAAACACCCGTTTCCTTAAAATAGCGGTCGCGCTCGGCGCAAACATCAATCAAAGCCGTTGCCTGTCCGCGCCCGATTCCCTTTGTCTCACGGGTTATGCAAATTGAGCCTCCGCCGATTCCAACCTTTACAAAATCGGCTCCGCATTCCGCCAAAAATCTGAAGCCCTCGGCGTCGACAACATTTCCCGCGCCGACTTTGACGCTGTCGCCGTAATTTTCTCTTATCCAATCAATGGTCATTTTTTGCCATTCGGAAAAGCCTTCGGACGAGTCAATGCACAGAACATCTGCCCCTGCTTCAACCAGCGCCGGAACTCTCTCGGCATAGTCGCGCGTGTTTATACCTGCGCCGACAACATATCTTTTGTTTTTGTCAAGCAATTCGTTTGGGTTTTCTTTGTGCTGTTCATAGTCTTTTCTGAAAACAAAATAGCAGAGTTTTCCGTTGTCATCGATAATCGGCAAAGCATTCAGTTTATTGTCCCAAATTATATCGTTTGCTTCTTTAAGAGTTGTCCCGTTTTTTGCCCAAACCAGTTTTTGGAACGGAGTCATAAACTCGCTTACCTTTGTGTCGGTCGACATACGGCTGACGCGGTAATCTCTGCCTGTCACTATTCCGAGAAGTTTACCCTCTGCCGTTCCGTCCTCTGTCACGGCGACGGTGGAATGTCCTGTTTTTTCTTTGAGTGCCAAAATGTCGGCGAGCGTGGCGTCGGGTTTTATATTTGAATCGCTTGCGACAAAGCCCGCTTTATACTTCTTTGCGCGCGCGACCATCTGCGCTTCACTTTCAATAGTCTGAGCGCCGTATATAAAAGAAATTCCGCCTTCTTTTGCAAGCGCAACGGCAAGCCTGTCGCCCGATACGGATTGCATTATCGCGGAAACGAGAGGAATATTCATCGTCAGAGACGGCTCTTCACCTTTTTTGAATTTAACGACCGGTGTTTTAAGGCTCACATTATCGGGTATACATTCCTTTGAAGAATAACCCGGGATAAGCAGATATTCATTAAATGTATGCGCCGGTTCATTGATGTACTTTGCCATATTATCTCCTCCGATTTCAAAATATATATTTTATTGATTATATAACAGTCAGGCTGTTTTAGTCAACAAAAATTTTCACTTTTCTTAAATATTTTCATTTTAACGGCAGCCGACATATAAAAAGGCGTTCGTGCATATAAATCAAACGGTGATAAAAATGGAAAACGAACAGATTCAGACCCCGAAAGAAAAAACTTCCGTTCCGAAACCCTCAAAAAAGAACACGCTTATTTCGATAACACTGCTTCAAATTGTTGCCGTCGCACTGGCGGTCGTGACAGCCGCCGGTATTAAGATGTATTCTGGCGGATTTTATAAATCGGCGTCAAAAATCTATCATTCGGCAACCGACGCAAAGACGGATATAAAAGAGGTCATTTCACCGCATTCTGCCAAAAAGACGGAAACGGAAATTACAGTTCGTGACAAAAGCGATGAGCCGGACAAAAGCGACAGCAAAACCGACGGCGGCGAAAAAGACCGGGAAGAAGATAAGTCAAAAGCGGAAGAAGGCGGAAACGGCGCGGCAGAGCAATCCCAAAATACCGAGCAGACTTCAGCCTCCGACAGCGGTGCCGATTGCATTGATTTAAACGCCGTGAGCGTTTCCTCTGCAAACCATATCATCTGGCCGGTGAGCGGTAAAATAACCTCAAGTTTCGGCGGCAGAACAGACCCGATAAACGGCTCGGCGGACAAACACGGAGGGCTTGACATTGCGGTGAACACGGGCACCCCGGTGAAAGCGGCGGCGGACGGGACAATCGAAAAAGCGGAGGCGGGCGCTTTTTACGGCAATTATATAATAATTAAGCACTCGGACAGTTTTTCGACCGTTTACGGGCATTTGGACAAAATTCTTAAAAATGTCGGGGACAAAGTGACAAAGGGAGAAACAATTGCTCTTTCGGGCTCAACAGGGAGATCGACGGGTCCGCACCTGCATTTTGAAATCAGAATCGGCGGCAAAAAAATAAATCCGCTCAGCCTGTTGCCGGCAAACTCACAGGTTTAAATTTAAAAAATAAAAGGTTAAAAATGAACATTAAAATCGGAAAAACAAAGTTTTTGATAAGCGTGCCGTTCTGCCTGCTGATAAGCGCGCTTCTGCTCTTGGACAAAACGGGATATATGGCGTTTTCACTTTCGGCGGCGGCAGTTCACGAATTTTCACATATGATTTTTATGAACATATTTCATTGCCCTCCGCAGGAAATAACCGCCTCGCTCAAAGGAGTGATAATAGTCGGCGGTCGGCATGCCTCGCCAAAGGAAGAATTTTTTATTCTGCTGGCAGGACCGCTTTCAAACCTCTGCCTTGCGGCGGCTTTTCACTTTGCCGGACAAGCGCTGAATCGGGGCGCGGCAATATCGGCGGCGGTTGTTCAGTCGGCGGTGGGCATTTTCAACCTTTTGCCGATTTCGGGTCTTGACGGCGGAAGTTTGCTTTTGATTATACTTGAAACGCTGGTTTCCCCCGAAAAAGCAAAGTTGTCCGCAAAACTGACCTCAATCGCGTTTTCGTCCGCTGTTTTGTTTTTTGGAATTTCACTTCTTTTCAAAACCCGAACAAACCCAACCTTGCTGCTGCTCGGAATATATCTTTTCTTTTTAAATATTCCGCGGTTGGGCTGTGCCGGTTAGCATGCCTTCCTCAATACAATTTTTACGGCTTCGGATATTGACAAAAAAGCGGTTTTGTTATATCATTATTTTGGATATAAAGGCAAACCGCACTTTGGCGCACCGAAAGGCGACCGCTGAGCCGACAGCCTTCTTATTTAAAAAATCAAAAGGAGTGCACAGTATGATAGAAAACAAGTATCTTGCAGGCGTTTACGCTGAAGTTGAAAAGCGTAATCCAAATGAAAAAGAGTTTTTGCAGGCAGTTTATGAGGTTCTTGAATCTCTCGTGCCGGTCGTTGAAGCCAATCCCGATTATGAGAAATACGGCATCATTGAACGCATTGTTGAGCCTGAAAGACAAATCTTCTTCCGCGTTCCGTGGGTAGATGACAAGGGACAAGTTCGCGTAAACAGAGGTTTCAGAGTTCAGTTCAACTCTGCAATCGGTCCGTATAAAGGCGGTCTCCGTCTTCATCCGTCGGTTAACGCTTCCGTTATCAAATTCCTCGGATTTGAACAGATTTTCAAAAACAGCCTGACCGGTCTGCCGATAGGCGGCGGCAAAGGCGGCTCGGATTTCGACCCCAAGGGAAAATCGGATATGGAAGTTATGCGTTTCTGCCAGAGCTTTATGACAGAACTTTCAAAACATATCGGTGCCGACACTGATGTTCCTGCCGGCGATATAGGTGTTGGCGGCAGAGAAATCGGTTTCCTCTACGGTCAGTATAAAAGACTTCGCAACGAATTCACAGGTGTTTTGACCGGCAAGGGTCTCACCTACGGCGGCTCTCTTGCAAGAACAGAAGCAACCGGATACGGTCTTTGCTACTACACCGAAGAAATGCTCAAATGTATGAAAAACGACTCCTTCAAAGGAAAGACCGTTGTTATTTCGGGCTCGGGTAATGTTGCGATATATGCAACTGAAAAAGCAACAGCACTCGGCGGCAAAGTTGTTGCCCTCAGCGATTCAAACGGATATATTTATGACAAAAACGGCGTTAACCTTGATGTTGTTAAACAAATCAAAGAAGTTGAAAGAGGAAGAATCAAAGAATATGTCAACCGTGTTGACGGTGCCGAATATCACGAAGGCTGCCGCAATATCTGGACTGTTCCGTGCGACATTGCTCTTCCCTGTGCCACACAGAATGAACTTGACCTCGACGGTGCAAAAGCACTTATCGCAAACGGCGTGACTGCTGTTGCCGAAGGCGCAAATATGCCTTCAACACCCGAAGCAATCGCAGAATTCCAGTCACACGGTGTTCTCTTCGGGCCCGCAAAAGCCGCAAACGCCGGCGGTGTTGCAACTTCTGCCCTTGAAATGAGCCAGAACTCAATGAGATATTCCTGGACATTTGAAGAAGTTGACGCAAAACTCAAAGACATTATGGTCAACATCTTCCACAATTCTTTCAACGCCGCAAAGAAATACGGCAAGGAAGGCGACCTTGTTGCCGGTGCAAACATCGCCGGGTTTGAAAAGGTTGCAGGCGCAATGCTCGCACAAGGCGTTGCTTATTGATTGGTTTAAATCAATACTTTTTGCCAAATATTCAGTAATTTTAAATACCCCGCAACTGCAACTTTAAAAACTAAGTTGCAGTTGCGGGGTATTGTTTTATGCCTGAAAGCAAAAAATAAAATCACAGGAAATTCGCAAAAACAGAAGCACCTATCAGTGTGCAAAGGCCCGCAATTACAATTGAAAGACTGCTCATTGCGCCCTCGACTTCCCCAATTTCCATAGCCTTAGATGTCCCCATAGCGTGAGAAGCGGTACCGATTGCTATGCCTTTCGCGACAGGGTCGGTTATGCGAAAAACCTTGCAAATAACCTCGGCTAAAATATTTCCGAGTACTCCCGTAACAAGAATTGCGGCAACCGTTATCGTCACACAACCCCCGAGTTCCTCGGAAACGCCTATACCGATTGCGGTGGTGATTGATTTCGGAAGCATTGTGACATATTCTTCGTGATTCAAGCGAAATAAAAACGATAATGCGAACACTGTTGTGAGGCTTGTCACAACTCCCGAAATCACGCCGCCGAAAATAGCGAGTTTGTGTTTTTTGAGAAGTTCAAGTTGACTGTAAAGCGGAATTGCCAAACTCACGGTTGCCGGAGTTAAAAGATAACTCAAATATTTTGCGCTTGAATTATAACTTTCAAAATCAATGCGGAAAATCAGCAACACGGCAATCACCAAAACAATCGACACCAAAAGAGGGTTGAAAATTGCAAGTTTAAATTTCCGTTTGAGTATTACCCCGATTTCGTAACCTATAATGCTCACCACAATTCCTATTGTGGCAGAATTCGAAACCATCTCATTCATTTCTTTTTCTCCCTGCCAATCAAGAATTGCGTCACTCTGCCCGAAACTACCATCACCAAAACCGTGGAAATTGCCGTGATGATTATAACAGGGAGCAGAATTTGCCGAAGTTTATCCCATGAAACTATAATCCCGACTGACGCCGGAATAAACATAAGCGGCATAATTTCAATTAAAAAGTCACTGGTTTCTTTAACTTTATCTGCCTTTAAAGCCCCGCTCATCAACAAAATGAGCATTAAACAAAGTCCGTAAATACTTGCGGGTATCGGCAATGGTATAAAATAATGCATTATTTCCCCAATGCAGGTCACAAACATAATCAAGCAAAACTGTCTTAAATATTTCATTTTCCCACCGTGTTCCCCCATCTAATTAAAACAGTTTTACCCACAAAATCCGGGGTAAAACTGTTTTTTGAGCGTTTAAAATCCAAACCTCAGTTTTCTATTATCACGGCGCTGAGTCCGCCGAATTTGCAAACGCCGTCTTGCAGCGTTGCCTCGCCTATTTTGTGTAAAATCCTGCCATCTGTTTTATAATAGCCCTCGTTTTCGGCAGACGGGTTGATAATAACGGTCACGGTCTGCGTTTCGGACGAGCGTTTGTATATCAGCGGATAACCGACGCTCAAAAATTCGATTTCCCCGTCGTTCCCGAGCGCACTGTTCGCTTTTCTCAATTTAATGAGCGCTTTTATTTCATTATAAAGCGAATTTTTATCATTCGCCGCTTTTTCAACAGTCGGGCGGTCGTCTGACGGGTCAATCGGCAGATAAAGTTTTTCGGGGTCTGCCGTGCTGAAGCCCGCATTTTTCTCATCGTTCCATTGCATAGGCGTTCTGGAGCCCGTGCGGAAAAACCCGCCTTCTTTTGAAGTTATGTTATCAAGATACCTCATTCCGATTTCATCGCCGTAATATATAAACGGCGTGCCGGCGAAAGTGAGCAGAAAAGCGAAAGCCACTTTGAGTTCATCACCTTTAAGGCTGTATGAAATTCTTCTTATATCGTGGTTGCCCGAAATCGGGGCGATATATCCTTTGTGTTTAATTCTGTTTCTGACCTTGGTGTACGCCTCGACAAACCGCGACGCATTGCCGTTTCCGTTTGAAGAAAAATAAGGCTCGCCGGCGCGGAGCAAATCATCAAAACAGGTGTTTCCCCAAACGGTGAAGTCCATATGGAAGCCTGCCATAATTGATTTTTCCGCTTCGCCCCACTCTGAAACGAACGCAGCCTCAGGGTATTCCGCTTTTATATCGCCGAGAATTCTGCGCCAAACGGTTATTGTGCCGTTGTGGTATTTATCGTTTTTGACAAGCGCGTGCGCCATATCGACCCTGAAACCGTCGGCGCCCATATCAAGCCAAAAACGCATAATCTTTTTGAGTTCTTCCGCTGTGGCTTTCGGGGCTTCATCATCGATTGACTGCTGCCACGGGCGGTCTATTTCATAAAATCCATAGTTAAGCGCCGGCTGATGTGAAAAAAATGTAACTGCGGCGGCGCCGTTGCGGTCGGAAATCCCTCTTATGGATTCCATATCTTTCGGCGGTTCAAATCCGTCGTTTGTCCAGATATAGCGGTCGGTAAACTCGTTTTTCTCGGCTTTCATCGACTCTTTAAACCACGGATGATTAACCGAGGTGTGGCACGGAACAAGGTCGAGCAAAATGTGCATCCCCTTGCCGTGTGCGGTTTCAAAAAGATTTTTAAGGTCGTCGTTTGTGCCGTAACGGGGCGCGACTTTATAAAAATCGGAAATATCATAACCTGCGTCGAGGAACGGAGAATCATAACACGGGTTTATCCAAATTGCATTGCAGCCGAGATCCTTGATATAATCAAGTTTTTCGGTTATTCCGTTAATATCGCCGATTCCGTCGCCGTTTGTATCGTTAAACGACTGCGGATATATTTCATAAAACAGGGCTTCTTTGAGCCACGCGGGGAATTTTTGCTCCATAAAATTTTAATCCTTTCTTTTTAACCGTCGAGATGTGTTATTTTATAACACAGCGAAACAAAACTGTCGTTCATATGCACATTTTCAACCGCAAGACCGGGATATTTCACAGAAATATCATAGTGGCTGAAGTTGAGTATACCCTTGATTCCGTAT
>CAVDRT010000206.1:0-7951 GCA_963611445.1 bacterium | reverse complement strand
CTTCAATATTTATAACGGCGGCGCCTTTTTTGAGTTCATCAAAATATTCTTTATAAACCCTATCCCCTTGGAGACTGTCGGGGTTGAGCCCCGTTACTTTCACATTTCCGCCGACAAGGTTGAGCGCCTCAAAAAATGCGGCGTTTGAATAATCACCCTCAACCGAAATGCCGCGGGAAACGTAACGGCAATTCCCTTTGATTAAAATTTTTCCGTCATTCCATTTTAAATCAATGCCGAATCGTCGCATAGCCTCCAGCGTCATTTTAATATATGAAAGGCTTTCAATCGGTTTTGTGACCGTCGCGGTGCTGGCGCCGTCAAGCATCGGCAGTGCAAACAAAAGCCCGCTCACAAACTGGCTGCTGATGTTGCCGGGAACTGTGTAGTTCCCCGGTGTCAATTTGCCGCAAAGCCTGATTTCGGAGCCGCTGTTTTCAAAACCAAAGCCGTTTTCCTCACATATTTGTTCATAAACCGAAAGCGGCCGACTCAAAAGTTTACGGCTGCCTGTGATTTTAACCGCAGAGCCTGTCAAGAGACAAATAGGGATTATGAATCTCAAAGTGCTGCCGCATTCCCTGCAATCAATGTTGATTTGAGAGGGCGTTTTTTGAAAATCAATCCCTCTAACCGCAACGCGGTTTCCCAACACGCGGCACTTCGCGCCGAGCGCCGACAGAGCGCCGAGTGTTGCTTTGATGTCATCGGAAAATGCAACATTGTAGATTTCGCTCACATTTTCGCCGAGCGCCGCACAGATAAGAAGTCTGTGCGCCATACTTTTCGAGGGCGGCGCTTTTACTTCACCCGACGCAAAGGACGGTTTAATGCTCACACGCATTGCATTTTCCTCCGTTTTCGATAAGGTATTCCAACGCCTCGGCATATCCGTCAATTCCGTGACCTATGATAGTTTTGACGCAGGCTTGCCTTATATAACTTACCTGCCTGAAATCTTCTCTCTTTTTAATATCCGAAATATGGACTTCGACCGTCGGAACGCCCACCGCTTTGACTGCGTCCAAAATTGCAATGCTCGTGTGGGTATACGCCGCGGGGTTTATCACAATTCCGTCGGCGTTTCCGTAGGCTTTTTGTATCGCGTCGACAAGTCCGCCTTCGTGATTTGATTGATAAAATTCAACCTGAACGCCTTTTTTCTCGGCAAAATCGGTGATTTTTTCGCAAAGGTCCGCATAAGCCGTTTTGCCGTAAATTTGCGGCTCTCTTACTCCGAGCATATTGATGTTAGGTCCGTTTATAATAAAGAATTTCACTTGTTCCACCTTCTCATGACAAGATCGGCATTGTCATCTGCCGATTCGCTCATTTTGATTATTTCATCGGCGGCACCCAAATATTTCGAATACCGCTCCTCATACCGCCGTTTGATAACTTCGGCGGAATTTGCAAGCGGACGGTCTGCCGTCGGAACGAGTTTGTCAAGCGGTCGGTCAAGAAAAAAGACGCGCCCGTTCGACTTTAGTTCATCTATGTTTTGAGGGTCTAAAACCGCTCCGCCGCCCGTTGCAATCACACGGCCGCCGCTTTTGGATACTTCCTCTATAACCTCGGCTTCAATCTTTCTGAAAGCCGCTTCGCCGAATTTTTCAAAATATTCGGTTATCGGCATACCGATTTTTTCGATTATCAATCGGTCGGTATCCAGAAATTCGCGCGACATACGGCAAGCGAGTATTTCCCCGACGGTTGTTTTGCCGCTGCCCGGCATTCCGATAAGTGCCAAATTGAGTTTTGATTTTAATATATCACCATAAATACTGTCAATCACATCTTCGCCGAACGGTTTTTCGGTGAAAATTTCCGCTGCCAGCACCGCCTGGGCAACAAGCATATAAAGTCCGCCGACCGCTGAGACGCCCGCTTTTTCCGCATTTCTTACAAGGCGGGTTTTTAAGGGATTATAAATCACATCGACCAAAGAACGCAAATTCGGAAAATTCTCAACATCTATCGGCGCGCTGTCCGTTTTCGGGAACATACCGACAGGTGTTGTGTTAAGAATAAGTTCCGCGTCGGCATAATTCGAATATGCTTCGTCATAAGAAATCTCACCGTCCGACGGGTGGCGGCTGACTTTTTTGAAATTTTGGGCACCCAAACTCCGAAGCACCGCCGCGGCAGTCTTTGCGGTGCCGCCCGTGCCGAGAATAAGCGCTTTTTTGCCTGCGGTTTCAATTTTGTTTTTCCTGATAAGCGCCTTCATTCCGCCGAAATCGGTGTTATAACCGTAAAGTTTTCCGCCGCGGTTGACGACAGTGTTCACAGCGCCGATTTTCTTCGCGGCGGGGCTTATCTCATACAGATAAGGAATGACCGCCTGTTTATAGGGAATTGTGACATTTATGCCCGAAAAATCGGCTTTTTCCATAAATCTTTGAAATTCGGCAGGTGTGAGTTCTATGAGTTCATAGTCATATTCGCCGATTTTTTCGTGAATTTCTTTTGAAAAACTGTGCGGCAGACGCTCGCCTATGCAGCCGTATTTTGCCATTTAAAGTCACCCTTTCAGCCAATCTGTTCCGAAGCGGCCGCTCAAAGCGTCGCAAAGCGCAATCGCCGCCGCCGAATCAACCACCGCGCGCGCGCGGTGAATGATTGCCGGGTCGTGTCTGCCTTTGATTTGAAGTTTTTTCTCGGTTTTTTCTGCAAAATCAACCGTGTTTTGTTCTTTATAAATCGACGGTGTGGGTTTCACGGCACAACTGAAAATTATCGGCATACCGTTTGAAATTCCGCCGTTTATTCCGCCGTTTCTGTTTGAAACAGTTTGGATTTCGCCGTTTTTTATGCAAAAAGCATCGTTTGCTTCGCTCCCTTTTCGGTCGGCAAAGCCGAAACCGTCGCCGAACTGAACGCCTTTGACCGCAGGAATACTGAATAAAATATGTGACAAGACACCTTCAAGCGTGTCAAACCACGGCTCGCCGACGCCCGACGGCATACCGACGACGGCTGTTTCCAAAATTCCGCCGACGCTGTCGCCGTCATTTGCCGCCGCTTCGATTGCCGCACGCATTTCTTTTGACTTTTGCTCGTCAAGCACGGGAAAATGCAGGTTTTCAAGTTTTTCGATGTCACTTTTCAATTCGCCGAACGGGCGGTCGTTTATCCCGTCAAGACGGCTGATGTGTGTGCCTATTAAAATGCCCTTTTGTTTCAACGCACCGAGCGCTATGGCACCTGCGGCAACAAGCGCCGCCGTTATTCTTCCGCTGAAATGTCCGCCGCCGCGATAATCGTTAAAGCCGTGATATTTGCAAAACGCCGCATAATCGGCGTGTGACGGGCGGGCGACTGTCTTAAGTTCATCATAATCGGAACTTTTCTTTGATGTGTTCGGAATAATTATCCCGATTGGCGTGCCCGTGGTGACTCCGCCGAAAACACCGCTCACTATTTTGACCGGGTCGGGCTCTCGCCGCGCGGTCGAAATGCTGCCCGAAGGCCGGCGCAAAGAAAGCATATGTTCTATAAATTCCATATCCACGGGAATACCGGGTGCCATACCGTCCAGCACTGCGCCGATCGCTTCTCCGTGGCTTTCGCCGAAAATTGTCACCGAGACATTTGTTCCGAATGTGTTTTTCATCGATAAATCACCTTTACTTTGAAATAACGCTGAGTCGTTCAACCAATTCGTCCGCCGAAACTTCGGTCATTTTATAAGTGCCGATTTTGTCGACCGTGATGACCGTGATACTGTCGCCGTTTGATTTTTTATCGTGCAACACAGCCTTATACACTTCGTTTTTATCAAGTCGACATTCGGTCGGAAGACCGAGTTTTTTCAAAACTTTTATCAGCCTTTCGCGCACATCGGCACTGCACATCGGAATCATACCGAGGGCGACACATTCGCCGTGCAAAAGCCCGCCGAGCCCCTCAAAACTTTCAATTGCGTGGCCTATCGTGTGGCCGAAGTTGAGAACTTTGCGAAGACCCGATTCTTTTTCATCCTGCTCAACGACTGATTTTTTGATTTCAAGAGATTTTTTGATTATCAATTCGAGATTTTGTGCTATATTGCCGTCCTCGAAAATTTCAAACAGTTCCCTGTCAAAGGTGAGCGCCATCTTGACCGCTTCAGAGAGTCCGTTTGACACCTGTCTTTTATCAAGCGTCACAAGCGTGTCGGCGTCTATTAAAACCTTTTTCGGCTGATAAAAAGCACCGACAATGTTTTTTATTCCGCAGAGGTTTATTGCAGTTTTGCCGCCGACCGAAGAATCAACTTCTGACAGCACGGTTGTCGGAATATTGTAAAAATCAACGCCGCGCATAAAACTTGCCGCCGCAAACCCCGCAAGGTCGCCGACCACACCGCCGCCGACCGCAACAACACAGTCGCGCCTTGTGAAATTGTTTTCGAGCATTGTTTTAAGCAGTTCTTCAAAAACAGGAAAACTTTTGCTCCCCTCGCCGACGCCGACGCATTTTATAACGGGAACTGTGGAAAATTCTGCGATTTTTTGTGAATATTCGCTCGGCACGCCCTCATCGGTCACGATTAAAACCTTTCTTTTAAGGTTAAGATACTTGTCCGCCTCACCGAGAGCGCCTCGTTTTATAACTATATCATAACTGTTATTGCCGAGATTGACAGGTATTATCATTTCTTTTTGCCGCCTTTCAAATCTATTTCCGAAGCATAACTGCCCACGATTTTCATCATATCGCAATGGTTTTTAAGTTCCGAAAGCATTTCTTTTCCGAGCGAAGAATTTTCGTCGCCCTCCGCTTCAACATAAAAATAATATTGCCACGGCAGGTCGCGCATCGGGCGGCTTCTGAGTGTTTTCATATTAAATCCGTATTTTCCGATGACATTCACGGCGTCAGCCAATGCGCCAGCCGAATGTTTAACGGTGAAAAGCAGGATAAATGTGCCGCCGGACGCTGTGAGATTGTTTCTTGAGCGTGAAAAAACGGCAAATTTGGTGAAATTTATTTCACTTTCGTTTATATCGTGGTCGATAAGTTTAAGCCCGTAAAGTTTCGCGGTCTCACGGCTTGCAATCGCGGCGATTTTGGGGTTGCCGAGTTTGGAAACGGTTTTTGCCGCAACCGCGGTGTTAACCGACTCCTCCTCCTCAAATCCGTGCTTTTTTATGTATCCCGCGCACTGAGAAAGTGCCTGCGGGTGACTGATGACCTTTTCGATTCCGTCAACCGTTGCGCCCTCAACACTCATCAAATTTTGAGCGATTTTCAATGTGTAAACGCCGTTGACGAAAAGTCTGCCCTTGAACATAAGGTCCGTGACCTGACCGACTTCGCCCGCAAAACTGTTTTCAATCGGCAAGACAGCCATATCACATTCGCCTTTTTCGACGGCTTTGTACGCTTCTTCAAAATTCGGGTATGAGATTTGCTGACCGTCGGGAAAAATTCTTTTTGCGGCAATATCGGCAAACGCGCCTTCAACGCCGCTGTAAGCCACGCGGACACCGTTGAGCAAACGATGTTGATACTGCTTTGAAATGTTCATCATTTCCTTGAGAAACTGAACATAATAAGAGCGGATTTCGGCGTCTTTTATATATTCGGAATTTTTGTTAATGAGTTGGCGTTCACGCCCGGAATCAAGAATTGACAGCCCGTGTTCGCGCTTATATTCGGCAACATCTCTGGTCGCAGCCATTCTTCTCGCAAACAGTTCTGCCATATCTTTGTCAATTTCATTTATGGTCTTTCGTGCTTCTTCGAGTTTGTTCATAAATTTACCGTACCTTTTTATTTGTATTTCGCAAAAAAGCGGCTCTGTCCGAGAACAGAACCGCCTTTTAAAAAACTTTTTAAAACCGTGGCCTATCTACATTCGGACATTCAGGATTTTTGGGTGCAAAAATAATAGCCCGCAAAATAATAGCGAACGAATGTAAAAAAGCAGAAGCCCAAAGCGGCAAACAAAGACACATTTGAAAGTGTTTTCATACAACATCGGGCTCCTTTCATCATTTTTAATAAGTGTATCACTTTAAAGTGCGAAAGTCAATACCTTTCGGGATTAAATTTCGGAATACATTTGCAATTATAGCAACATTCAGGCAATTTATCAAGAGAAAAACCGAAATTTAAAATTATTTTGCAAGAAAACGCGACAAAAAGTCACGGGTTTTCTCATTTTGCGGATTTTCAAAAATCTCAGTCGGCGTTCCTTCTTCACAAATAACGCCGTCCGCCATAAACACGATATGCGACGAAACATCTCTTGCAAACGCCATTTCGTGGGTGACGACAATCATCGTGAGTCCTTCAGCCGCAAGGTTTCGCATAACCTCCAAAACCTCGCCCACCATTTGCGGGTCAAGGGCGCTGGTCGGCTCATCGAAAAGAAGCACTTCGGGACCCATTGCGAGAGCGCGCGCGATTGCGACACGCTGTTTCTGACCGCCCGAAAGCTGCGACGGCTTGGCGTTTATATAAGGCGCCATTCCGACTTTGTCGAGATAATGCAGCGCCGTTTTTTCGGCATCGGCCTTTGATTTGCCCAAAACCGTTGTTTGACCTATCATACAGTTTTTGAGCGCCGTCATATTATTGAAAAGATTGAACGACTGAAACACCATTCCGACATGGGAGCGGTAGGCGTTGGCGCCGCCCTTTAATTTGTCGATGTTGGTGCCGTAATAAAGCACTTCACCGGAAGACGGAGTTTCAAGCAAATTTATGCAGCGAAGCAAGGTTGATTTTCCCGAGCCCGATGCGCCGATTATACTTGTGACATCGCCGGGGCGAACTGAAAAATCAATATCGCGGAGCACCTCGTGCTTTCCGAAAGATTTGGAAAGGTGTTTTACTTCTAAAATCGGTTCTGACATTATCGACCTCTCCTTTTCGCTTTTTTAATGAATGAATAGGTTCCGCTTGTGTGCGCCAAAGTATCGGTTGTTGCAACATCAAAATTTGCGGGCCCGTCCATCTTTTTCTCCCAAAGTCTCAAAAGAAGCGAGCAGATAACCGTCATAACAAGATAAATCGTGAGGGTTATAACAGCCGACGGGAAATAAACATATTTTGCGCCGACTATCGCCTTGTGAGCCGCAAAAAGTTCGGTGTAACCTATAACGAACATAACCGAAGTGTCTTTTATGTTGATTATAAGGTTATTTCCGATTTGCGGAATTATGTTGCGAATGGTCTGCGGCAATATGACATAAAGCATTGTTTTGAGGTGATTCATTCCGATGGATTTTGCACCCTCGGTCTGACCTATATCAATTGACATTATTCCGCCGCGAACGGTTTCAGCCATATATGCGCCTGTGTTAATTGAAACAACGAGGTAAGCCGCAAATGTCGGCTCAAGATTTATGGCGCCGTCCGAAAAATAAGGCAGTGCGTAATAAATAAATATCGCCTGAATAATCATCGGCGTTCCCCTGAACACTTCAACATAAATTCGGACTATCGCTTTGACAATCCCGAGCAAAATGCGTTTTGCTATATTATCATTTTTGCCGCACGGAATAGTTTGAATTATTCCGCAGGCAAGACCGATTATACAGCCGATTGCCGTGGCGACAACGGCGAGTTCAACCGTTTTGAGTGCACCCGTAAGATACTGCGACGAACTGCTGCCCCAGCATTCAACTATATCGCTCCAAAGCTCTGCAAGCTTGTTCATATTCCGTCTCCCGTGTTATTCTGCCAAAGGCTGAATTTTGGTCGCCTCTGCCATAATTGAATTGAAATCGTCGGCTGTCATATCTTTAAGTACCGAGTTGATTTTGTCTTTGAGTTCGGTGTTGCCTTTTTTAACGGCAATTCCTATATTGATGTCGCCCTCGTCAACGGTGAAAGCGTTTTCCTCAAGGTCGAGTATTTTAAGGTCGTCATAAGCGAGGAGCGCGCCCTGAGCCGTGGGCATATCCGTGCAGATGAAATCAACAGCGCCGGTTTCAAGTGCCATCAGCATTGAAGG
>CAVDRT010000205.1:0-2709 GCA_963611445.1 bacterium | reverse complement strand
CTGTATATGATAAACGGCAAGCCGCAGCAGGGCAAAATGTTCACCGAGAAATTCGGGACATACCAGTGTACCCTTGCTGTTCGTGAGGCATTTATGCGAAAAACGCAGCGAGAGATCAACGACGCCACGAGATACTGATCACCGGCACGGCAAACATAGCGCCTGCCGATTTGAAAATCATTAAGGGCGTTGCAACAGAGTATGTTCATGACATCTTTCGCAGACTCCGTGAACACGGATATGACGAAAACACGATGACCTTGTATGTAACCGGTGGCGGCGGATGCCTTGTAAAGAACTTTTATAAGTTCAATGCCGACCGTGTGAAATTTGTGGATGATATCTGCGCCGCCGCAAAGGGATATGAATATCTGGCAGAGGCACAGATGAAAGCTGAGGCGAAGGGATGAACGGGAAATTTTACAGGTTGAACATTCGCTTTGACCTTGCAGATGAACGCCAGCGAAAAATTGCCGAAAGGCTGCAATCCCTTGACCGAGAAAAATACAGTTCAATCAACAAATTTGTTATCACCGCTGTCGGCAATATGCTTGACGGGATAAACGCCGCAGCGCTCACTGCCGAGGAAGTGCGGAGCATCTTCGGCTCTTCATAGGGCAATTTTTTCCGCATAACTCTTTTCCTCCTTAAATTTGTATTTTTCCATAAACATCAAGATGCATTGTTTCAAAACTTCAAGCTGACTTTTCAGATAATATTCGTCTTCAAACATAGCGTAATGGACGCTGGCGCGGATTAAAATAAAAATCAGCGGCGTCAGTGTTTTGTGCGGAATACCGAGTTTGCCCTCAAGGCTTTTTGCATACTCCGTGTAACGCTTATTGACCCCCTCGAAAAACTGTTTTCCGTATTCCATATATTTCGGGTGGGTGTAAATCTGATACATAAGTCTGTATTTTTTGCCGTGTTTTTCTGCGGTCCAATAAGGAATCTCATCAATAAAGCGCATAAGTTCCGTCGGGTCGGACGGGGCTTTTGACATAAAGTCATCTTCGACTTTCGCCATACAATAGGCGGTGGATTGAATAATCAAATCGTCAAGATTTTGAAAATAACTGTATAAATTCGCCTGTGTAAATCCGCAGGCGGCAGCCAGCGCTTTGATTCCCGTGCCGTTAAGCCCGTTTTCGGCATAACATTCAAAGCATTTTTGCATAATTTCCTGCTTTTTTTGATTGTGTTGTTCTGTTGTTGTTTTCATAATTCTCTCCGTTTTTATTACTAACCGTTCATTTACTATTAGTGCAACACACCGCGTCGATAAAAGCAAGCGAAAAAGCATTTTATCCCACCGAATTTCGATATAAATATTATGCCGAGCCGAAACAATGTTTCAATTCCCTATTGACAAACGGTTTTTCTGCCGCTAAAATACCCTTGTTTAATACTTTCGGCATTTGGGAGGAAGCGTTTATGACACATTTGCTTCTTATAATAATTTATCTTGCATTTATAAGCCTCGGCTTGCCCGACTCACTCCTCGGGGCGGCGTGGCCGTCGATTTATCCCGAAATTCACGCTCCGATGTCAACGGCGGGCGTTATCTCGTTCATCATTGCGGTCGGAACGATTATTTCAAGCCTTAACAGCGACCGCCTCACCAAAAAATTGGGTGCCGGGGTTGTGACGGCTGCCAGTGTTTTTCTCACCGCCGCCGCAATATTCGGCTTTTCCGTAAGCAATTCATTTTTAATGCTCTGTCTTTTCGCCGTTCCCTACGGTCTCGGAGCCGGCGGAGTTGACGCGGCGCTTAACAACTATGTTGCACTTCATTATTCAAGCAAGCATATGAGTTGGCTTCACTGTATGTGGGGACTCGGCGCCGTTTCGGGGCCGTACATCATCGCGTTCGGATTGAAAAGCGGGCACACATGGAGATACGGCTATACCGCCGTCTTTGCCGCCCAGGCAGTTCTGACCGCAATTTTGTTTTTGAGTTTGCCGCTTTGGAAAAAGCAAAAAAGACTCAATTCAGCCGAAAGCGAGCCGCAAAACCCCGAACACATCAAACTGTCAGATGTTGTCAAAATACCGGGTGCAAAATCGGTTATGCTCACATTTTTCTGCTACTGTGCGGTGGAACAGACCGTTATGCTGTGGGCGGGCAGTTATATGGTGCTGAAAAACGGTTTTTCGCCCAAAGCCGCCGCCGATTATATGGGGCTTTTCTTCATCGGTATCACCGTGGGTCGAATGATAAACGGATTTTTGACCGTGAAATTCAGCGACACAGCACTCATTAGACTGGGGCAAATCATTATCGCGTCGGGAATCATTCTGATGCTGCTCCCGTTCGGAAACATATTAACGCTTATCGGCATTTTGCTCATTGGTCTTGGCTGCGCGCCGATATATCCGTGCATAATTCACTCAACACCCGCCCATTTCGGGGCGGAAAAATCCCAGTCGCTCATCGGCGTTCAAATGGCGAGCGCTTATGTCGGCACAAGCCTTATGCCGCCGCTTTTCGGATTCATTGCGGGCAAATTGAGCGTTTCGCTTTTGCCGTTTTATCTTGTTATACTGCTTGGCATTATGATAATCTCACACGAAAAATTAAACCGCCAAACTAGATGCTAGATATTAGATGCTAGACATTAGACACGGCAGCCGTTGGTTTCTGCGTTTACCGCCGTCGGAGAAGTAACTTCCACTGGCTCCTTTGTGTAAAGGGAGCTGTCGCGGCTC
>CAVDRT010000204.1:0-7411 GCA_963611445.1 bacterium | reverse complement strand
GAAAGAACAGCGGCGCCCGCCATACCGAAACTGCCGCAGATAAGCCCCGCCGTCCCGAAAGTGCCCTTGTGGGCGTTTTGGGGGCGACGGGGTAAAAGTGAAACCGCATCTTTTAAATAAACCGTTTTCTTGTTCATTTCATTTCCTTTCCAACAGCCAACACCACGGCGGTTGCGTACTGCTTTGTGTGCGAGAGGCTGACCGAAAATTCCGTTTGACCGAATTTTTCTTTTGCGCCGCCGGAAAGCAGGATATGCGGGCAGCCGTTTTCATCATTAACCGACTGCACATCTGAAAGCGCAAAACCCGAAATTCCGCAGCCGACCGCCTTTCCGAACGCTTCTTTTGCGGCAAAGCGCGCTGCCGCCGAACAATAAAGTGCCGTGCCTTTCAGCAAAAGAAGATACTCTTTTTCTTCCTTTCCGAACACTTTTTCAAAAAAGCGCCTGTTTTGCATGGATTTTTCGATTCTCTCCACTTCGACAATATCCGTTCCGACCGAAAGTTTCAACTCCGTCACCCGACCTTTCTCGAAATCGACGGCGGAATCATTTTAAGTATATCTTCATACATTTCTTCGTCCGGTGAAAATATCAAAATGCTGTGGCCGTGTACCCTGTGGTTTAAGGCGATGTAACAGTCGCGGTTGTTGCCGCCCTCGGCATGAACGACCTTTTTGTATCTTGAGAGATTGTGTGCCGACTTATCGAAAACGCCGAAATCCTCAATTTCTTTTAAATCTATCGAAGCCACCGGATAACGCTGCTTTTTCCCGACAATTTTATCAACCGTGAAGATGTTATTTGTAACGGAATATTCAAATTCCTTAACCGCCCAGGACGCCGCCTGCCTTGTAAAATAAAGAATAAAGAAAAAAAGCACAAACAGCACCATCGGCAAAATTTTTATTTTTAAAGTCGCGATAAACAGAAGCAGGTCTGATATTGCAACGCCGATTCCTATTGACCAAGTGAGCGCAAGCCTTAACCTGACTTTGCCCGTCATTCTGGTTTTTACCGAGATTTCGTGAAAAACATCAAACATAAATTTCTCCGTTCCGCCGTCTCGTCCGACGGCTGTTTTGTTCCCTTTTCACAGTCTAAAACGAAAGTTTTTCATAAATATCGTCATAAAATATATGCCTGTATTTATCTGTTTCGACAAGTGAAACAAAATCATCGCCCGCAACGATTATATGGTCAAGCATTCGTATTCCGAGCCCCTCGGCGCAAACCTTGACGCTCACGGTCGTTTCAAGGTCTCTGACAGACGGCAGGGCTATTCCGCTCGGGTGATTATGCGACATAATGAATGAGTTTGCACCCGAAGCAATAAGTCTTTCAGCCAATTTCTTAACGCTGAAATCGGCACTTTTGAAGTCGCCGTCGCTTATACATTCAATGTCAACGACACGGCGGTCGTCGGTGAGATAGATAAGCACGACCTGCTCTTTATCTATGTTTTTAAAATATTCCACCATTTTAACGCCGCACTCATAACTGCTGTTAAACCGCTCGTCCGCAACTTTAACCGAAAGATACTTCTTTGCAATCGGCGCAATCAGCGTTATGACGGTTGCGGCGGCATCGCCCACTCCGTCCACCGCCGTCAGTTCGCCGTACGGCGCTTTAAGAACATTTTCAACCGAGCCGAATGTGTTCAAAAGGCGGTGCGCGATGTCGTTTGTGTTCCCTCTCGGTATTGCGGCAAAAAGCAGCAGTTCCAAAACCTCGTGGTCGCGAAAACCGTAAAGTCCGCAGTCCTTATAACGCTCCCTCATACGAGCCCTGTGCCCATCGTGGATATTTTTCAATTTAAACCCTCTTTTGTTATTCGTGACTTTGTGTTGCTCTCAACACGGACTACCTGCTCTATTGGGGCAACATTTACTGTATTATAGCACAAAAAGGGGCTTTTGAAAAGTCATTTTATATGTTATAATTATGTTGTTATACTTATTTTTTATCGGCGCCGCGGCGCCACACAAAAAAATATCGGAGAGAAAATGAAAAGTTTTACGGTTAAACGCAGCGACGCCGGGCAAAGGCTTGACAAATTTTTGAGCAAAGCGGCTCCGTCTTGTCCGAAGTCGGCAATATATAAAGGGATCAGAACAAAAAACATAAAGGTCAACCGCAAACGGGCAACAATTGATTTGAAACTGCGCGAGGGCGATGTTGTCGACGCATATTTAAGCGACGAACTTTTGAAACCCGCGCCGCCGAAATACGACTTTTTGTCGGCACCGCCCAAAATACGGGTGGTTTATGAAGACGAAAACATTCTGCTTGCGGACAAACCTCAGGGGCTTCTTGTTCACCCCGATAAAAACGAATACAACGACACACTGATTGCAAGAATACAGCATTATCTCTATTTAAAGGGCGAATACAAACCCGACAGCGAAAACAGTTTCCGCCCCGCGCTTGCCAACCGCATTGACCGCGGAACAGGCGGCATCGTGATTGCTGCAAAAAATGCCGAGGCGCTCAAAATTTTGTGCGATAAAATCAAGAGCCGTGAAATCGACAAACGATATCTCGCCGTCACAGACGGTATTCCGCCGCGGAAATCGGGCGAAATCAGCGGGTATCTTGAAAAGGACGAGGACAAAAACCGCGTGTTTTTCAAATCCCGAATGAGCGAAAACACAAAATCCTCCAAAACGGAATACAAGGTGCTTGCCCAAAAGGGCGGCCGCGCGCTGATTGAGGTGAAACTTATTACGGGCAGAACGCACCAGATAAGAGTTCATATGGCTTCAATCGGTTGTCCGCTGCTCGGCGACGGCAAATACGGCAAAAACGGCAAAAGCAAAAAAGAAGGATTCAGCCGACAGGCGCTTTATTCATATAAACTCACATTTGAATTTGAAACCGACGGCGGGATTTTGAATTATCTTAACCGAAAAACATTTTGTGTTTCCTCGGTTTGGTTTGCAAAGGAACTTTTCGGGATTGATGTTGACGATATATCGACAAAAGGCGGCGAAAATTGACCGAAAATTAACAATTTATCGCTCTTTTTGTGTTATAATTTTTTAAACGCCGAAATCAAGAGGAGATAAAAATGCCAAAAAAAGTTTTAAAAACCGATTTATATATACTTTGGGGAATAATTGCCTGCCTGCTTGTCTCCTCACTGCTTTCCTATTTTTTGAACATTGCGTTCAGCAACGAAATCGGCTACACCGTTTATGAATATCAGGACGGTGAATATAAAAAAATCGAAACGGTTTATTACGAAGACGGTAAAGAAGGCAGTGAAAAAACGACCCAAAACAACCGAAAAATCGAACCTATCAGAGAAGATATGCCTCACTCCAAAAAGGTGGGCTGCAATGTTTTCCTCTTTTTTCTGAATATGCTCATTCTTTATTTTTGCATATATCTTGAGGTCAACGGTTTCGGGAGAAAAGCGCGTTTTAAAAAAATGACCGAAAATGTTTCTCCTCCTCGGTCGGAGCCGTTTAAAATCGGTTTTTGGGCGAACACCCCATTTGTTTTGCTTTATATTTTGCTTGTTATTTTCAAACTTTCGGGCGGAAAGGCTGCCGACGGTTTTTACACTGTTTTCGAATTGATAAATACCCCTGCACACCCGCTCATCGATATTTTCACCGACTTCAAATATTCCCCTGCCGCAATTTCGTGGGGGGCGGTTGCGCTCATTGCGTTGACATTGCTTATTGTCCCCATACTCACCGTGACGGCGTATATTTTCGGTTACAGCAACGGTGAAATCGTTAATTCTTGGATATACAAAACCGACAAGAAAGGAAAATCCGAATGAAACTTGTCAGAAATCTTGATAAAGAGGGAAAAGGAATCAGCAAAAATGCCCGCCAAAAAAGAGAAATCCCCCAATTTTTTTCGCTGGTTTATTATCACATCGGCACGCTTTTTAAAGCAGGCCTCCTCGCCGTTGCAATGTCAATCCCCATCATAACCGGGGATATTGCCGAGGTAGGGCTCACGCGGGTGACGCGCGCGGCAAGCCGCGACAAACACACATTTTTACCGAGCGATATGACCGACACCATCAAAAAAAATTGGAAGCAGGCGCTCATAATCGGTATTCTTGATTTTATTTTTATCGGCTTTTGGATTGTCGATTTTCTGTTTGCAAAATTCACCGGCGGCATATTGTCCTCTGTTTTATACGGCGTGTCGGTTATCGGGTTTGTACTGTTTTCGTTCGCTAAATTCTATCACCCTTTTTTGATAATCACATTCAAAAAAAGCGTCGCACAAATAATTAAAGAGTCGCTTATGCTCGCAATTGCGGGATTTAAGCGAAATATCGCCGCAGGGCTTTCCCTCGCCGCCTGCTATCTTGCGGCGTTTGCCATCGTCAAAAACCTCAACATCACGGGATTTATGATTTGCGTTATTCTTTATATCGTGTTTTTCCGTTGGTTCAGGTCAATGATAATTCAGTTTTCGATTTTTCCCGTTGTGAAGCGCTATCTTTTTGACCCGTATTACAACGAACACCCCGATGAAGACCTTGAAAAAAGATATGATTTGGGGCTTATCACAGCCGATGAATATTTCGGGGAAGAAGACGAAGAAGAAAAGGTGAATTTTGACCTTATGTTCAGATAAAAAAGCGTGTGCCGAGAGCGAACTTTCGCCCTCGGCACTTTTTTAAATTCTGTATTTTTTCAGTTCCTCTTTTATTTCGGGAGAAATCCTGTAACTTTCCCGCGCTTTCTGTATTGCTTTGTTATTCACCCACGAAGACAAACGGTGCTCGCTTATAAACGGTATAATTTCATCGAATTGATAGGCAAGCGCCGTCGCAAAATACCACGCAATCATCATATTTATGTAGTATTCGTCCGAGCGGACAGCTGCCACGGCAGACGCCAGTGAAACATCAAAATCCTCGCGCAAATAGCGCGACATCAGCGTTTTTATGCCAAAACGGACCGTGTAAATGTCGCCGCTGTCCATCCAACGAAGTGCAATCGGGCGAAGCTTTGTTTTTTCTTTTTTGAAAATCACCGGCGACATCATATCACAGGTTGCCCAATTATCAACCCACGGCAAAAATCTGTCGAGTTCAAAAATCAGGCGGTCAAAATCCCGCATTTTTTCGAGAAGCAGTCCGTGAATATTGTTTTCTTCAAGATAATAATGTCGAGGGGATTTCAAAAAATTGTCGGCAATTTCGCTGCCGCGGTACTTTTTCGCGACTTTTCTGAGGTCGGGCGAGCGGACGCCGATTATCCGTTCTTTGGGCAGCGTCGGGATAAGTTTTGCGTGAAAGTCCCGATATTTTTCGTCTTTTAACAGCAAAAGTTCGCCGAGAATTATCTCCCCCGCGCCGTTTCTTTCAGTCTCCATAATTCAGTCACCCCTCGGCGTCACAAACAGCGTTTTGTTGTTTGTGAAAATCACCATTCCGGCTTTTGCGCCGCTCGGCTTTTTAACATACTTTATCATTGTGCAGTCAACCGGCACACGGGAAGAATTTCTCGCTTTGGAATAGTATGCCGCTTTTTCCGCCGCAAAAAGAATTGTGCTTTCGGGCGGAACCGCACCCTCGCAAATAATCACGGTGTGAGAGCCCGGAATTTCCTTTGTGTGCAGCCAAAAATCGGTTTTTGCCGCCGTTTTGGTCGTGAGTTCATCATTTTGACGGTTGTTTCTGCCTACCAAAACCGTGAATCCGTCAGGTGAAACAAATTTATACGGCGACGGAATTGAGATTTTCCTATTCGATTTCGACTGCCTTTTGATATATCCGGCGGCGGAGAGTTCCTCTTTTACCGCTTCAAGTTCGGCGACAGATGCCGCCCTTTGCAGTTCGTCGGCAACGCTTTCGATGTATTTTATTTCCTCTTCGCTTGTTTTAATAAGTCCTGTGAGCAACTGCGCGGCAACACACGATTTCTTGTATTCCTTAAAATACTTTTGGGCATTTTGGGCAGGAGAAAGTGCCGAATCAAGCGGAATTTTAACATTTTTAAGTTCAGGGTCATAATAATTCTGAACTATGGCTTCTTCTGCGCCCTTTTCGATTAAATGAATGTTTGCCTTGATGAGTTCACCGTAAATTCTGTATTTTTCGCGGTTGCCGCTCTTTTTGAGGTCGGCTTTTCTGGCTTCGAGTTTTCGCCTTGACCTTGAAAGCAGATTTGTTACCGTGCGGTTTAAATTTTGCGAGGCGGAGCGAATCCTCTCACGGTCCGACCTTTCGGCAAAAAAAGTTTTAACCGTTTCCGAAAAAGAGCCGTATATTCGGCACTCTGCGCCGTCTATATGAGTTATCGGGATATATGCAAAGTCTTTCGGACTGCCGTCGACAAAAACGATTGACGGCGTTGATTTTTCGCCGCCGTTTCCACCCACAATATTGCAAAACTCTGAAATCTCCGCCGAAAATTTTGCTTTGTCGCTGCCGTTTAAAGAGTTTGCAGGCGCAAAAGCGTCAAGCCCCGCTCTGAAACAAAGTTCCCTTGCGGCAAGAGGTGAAAAGCCGTCAAGTGTTTCAACAACGGCGTTTTGCAGCGCGGCGGTTGAGTTTGTGATTTTTTCGGTGATTAATTCTGCGGAATCCTCGGTTATTATCATTTTCGGCGTTCGCTCGGGAGGTGTGTAAACGGCACCAGGCTGCACCAGTCTGCCGCCTGCTTCAATGTCCGAACGGCGGATACAGTCAATGATTCTGCCGTCCTCTCCTATCAGGATAATATTTGAGCGGTTTCCGATAAGTTCGGCAGCGAGTATAAGTTCAATTCTGTCACCCAGTTCGTTGCGACTCTCAAATTTAAAATAAGCAACCCTTTCAAAGGCATTGCTTTCAGCCGACAGGAATTTTGCGCCGCCGAGATTTTTTCTCATAAGCATACAAAACATAGGCGGAGACGGCGGATTTTCAATCGGTCGGTCGATAAACGCCATATAGGTGCAACTGTTACGAACGCTTATGAGCAGTTTTTCGGAAAACGATTTTTTTCTCAGCAGAATCACAAGTTCGTCTTTGGACGGCTGATAAATTTTTTCAACACGCGTGTCGGCAGCCTTTTCCGATATTTCGTTTAAAAGTTTACTGACAAAAATCCCGTCAAACGCCATTCAAATTTTCGCCGCCCTTTCTTCAGCCGCAGCCACAATGCGGCAAATTTCGGCTCTGCGTTCGCTCATTCGCTCAACGCCCTCAAGAGCCGAAATTTGTTTTTTGAGTATTTTAAGCACCCAGTTTATGTACGCCGTGTTTTCGGGTGTGTTGTTTCTGAACAGCCCGCCGAAAAACACATCAATATCGCCACCGTATTTTTTCGCCTTTTGGGGGTCAAAAGCCGCCTTAATAACGGTATAAAGCCTGCCGTCGCTTTTGACGGCGTTCTCGCTTTCAATCCAAAATCCGTTTTGAAACAAAAAATTTCTGAGTTCCGCGGAGC
>CAVDRT010000203.1:0-3544 GCA_963611445.1 bacterium | reverse complement strand
TGTATAAACACAGAGAGAACTGCTTGACGGTATAAGATTGATTCCCAGAATCGTTTTGCTTGATTCCGCAAGAACCACGCCGGGAACAGCGGCTCCTGCTGTGTCTGCCGAGAGTTCGAAATGAGTCGGACTTTCGCCGGCAGGGGTTTCAAGTATAAGCGCAGCCGCCGGCATTTGAACTATGTTTGCGGTTGTTGCCGAATAGGCAAGGCGCTTATTTTCTTTGCTCCAGGTGTAATTGTATGCGCCGTAGTCTCCTACACCTGCGCTGTTGTTGGCTCCTGTTGAACGGAATGTGCTCCTTGAAATTATGTCATTGAAATCATATTCGCCCTTGGTTTCGCTTGTGAAATCCCAGGTGTAAAGATTTTCATGAATGGTTTGCCCGCAGTTTGAGCAGATTCCCGAACGCACACCGTCGTCTTCTGTCCATTTTTCAACATTATGACCTGTCGCCGGCAGTGTGATTTCAGCCGCTGTCGCGCCGCAAAGTTTGCAGGTCGCGTCGACCATAAGTCCGTCTGTTGTGCAGGTCACAGGGGTTTGAACAGTCCCTTCATACGAATGGTTGTCGGCGTTTTTGCTGCCTTCTTTGGTGGCGGTGATTGCTCCGCAGTCGTTGCAGATTGTGTTTGTGATTTGGGGCGTTGAACATGTGCCGTCAATCACTTCGGTGTGGGTATTAATGTGGCCGGTGGCTTTTTTAACCTTTTTTTCGGACAAGGAGCCGCAAACCGCACATTTTTTGGCGATGTATCCGTCTGTCGTACAGGTGGGCTCTACATAGACATTTCTGTATTTATGTCCTGAGGTTTTGATGGCTTCTGTTTCGATTACTTGATTGCAGATTGTGCACACAATATTTGCAATGCCGTCCATTTTGCAGGTTGCGGCAGTTTTAGTAACCTTCTCGGTCTGATGGCCTTTTGCCGGAACATAGTCGGCTTTATACGATTGTTCGCAACCGTCATCTGTGCAAGTATAGGTTGTGTATCCGTCCGTGGTGCAGGTTGCAGGTGTGACAGAAGCAATAAAGTTGTGCGTGCCGCCGCCGTTTATGTTGAAGTAAGCCACTGTTTTGCCGCTGAATTTTGAGTTTTCGTTGCCCGTTGAAGTGATGAAAACAGTGCCGACGCCATTGATGTTTTCACCGTAACTTACGGTGTAATCCGTGCCTTCCTCCAAAACCGTGTCGCGATAATTCACTTTTGTTACGGCAGGAGTGAGTTGTGAGCCGGTGTAAGTTGTTGAATTGTAGGCAAGTGAAACATTGCAATCGGTAATATTGTGCGTTGTAACGGTAGAGGGAATTGCGAGAACCCCGGTATATTTCCCGATTCCGAATATCTTTGTGTTCGCCTTGCTGCCGAAACTTCTTCCTTGCCCGACGATGATATAGTCAATGCCGTAACGCAGTTCATAATCACCGTCCTTGACGATGACTTCGGGAGCATTCCGATATTCTTTGTTCCATTCGGCTTTGCCGCTCGAATATGTTATCATATCTGTGCTGAGCATTTTTGCGTCGATTTTTTTGCCGCTCGGCGAAACAATGCCGATGTTGTTTGTTGCCGACGAATCGTAGGCCGTGAAGCCGCTGACATTGCAGTCATAGACTTTCATTCCGGGAATCAGCCATTCGGGATCGTCATAAAGCGAACCGGCGGTCAATTTGTCACCATTGCTATAAAATGCAACTGAACTGAAATCAATGTAGTTTCCGGTTGAATTCTTCGTGTCAATATTTCGATATGCACAGGTGTCAAGGTCAACATCAAGCCTCGGAGTTATGAGTGCTAACTTTCCTTCGTATGAAAAAACGAAGTTGGCTTCTTTTGCTTCGTCGGTGTAAACATTGCCGAAGATAGTTATATCTTTAAATGCGATTTTTCCGTTTGAAGAGCGTTTCGTTGTTTCGCCTTCAAAATAAATTGTGGGTGAAATTTCGGTATTATCGGTGTAGTTGCAACCGATAACGGTAGAGCCGGAACTTATGTGATATGTTCCGACTGAGCGAGTCTCCATATCATATCCGGGGTTGGTTATACCCTTATCATTCCAACGAAGATTCTGGGTAGAAGCGTGATAGTTCGCGTTGCCGATTGCAATATCGCCGTAACCCAATCTGATTTCGGTTGTGTAGTCAAGCAAGGAGCCTGAAATCAGAGAGTTGGTTTTCGGATAATCGTTGTTTTCATACCATTCGGTGTTTGCAAAGCGCATAAATTCCGACCAAACATTTCTGTATGTGCTGTTCACAAACCCCGTGTTGTAGAAGAGGGTGCCGGCATCAGTCTTACCTTCATCTGCCGGGTTTTCGGAATCAACCCAACCGACATGGCAATAGCAGTCGGTTATAAGCGAATTTGTGACATAACTTCCGTTAAATGTGCGGGTCGCTTTCGAAAGGTATCCACCCTGGAAGATAAATGTGTCAAGTTTGCAGTTGTTGAAAACGGAATACGCTCCGCCGAGATAAGACTTATCAATTATAAAGTTTTTAAGCCTCATGTTGCTGAAAATGTTAAGTTCGCTTGACGCCGGTTTCGCATATGCGTAAGCGTAGGGAGTGGTGCTTACATTAACAATATAGCCGCTGACATCGCCGGTCCCTTTTTGCGTGAAGAGTGACGGTGCGGCAGAGTTTGTGAGAAGAACTTTACCCAAACCTCTGATTCTGTATGTGCAGCCGCCCTGAAGCGCCAAACTTCCCGTTACATTATATTCTCCGTCTTTGAGAATAAGTTCTTTGCCGTTGGCTTTAATATCGTCGAGAGCGGTCTGGAGTGCGGTTGTATAATCGTTCTCACCGTTGGATGTGGTTTTGAGATGGCCGTAGACCTCGTCAAAATAAACCTTTTCGATTTTGTTCGTTTCGCCATAACCGGTTGCTTTTGCGATGGAAGCGAAAACCTCATCGTAATCCGCGCCTGATGATGAATAATCAACCGCCATGTCGGTCTTTTTCACTTCTTCAAGGTCTGCGCCTGTTGCAAATCCATCATAAACTTTCAGGGAAATGTTGGGGATTATAATTTCAACAGGATTGCTTGCCGACGCATTGCAGGAGATTTTAATGCTGATTCTGCCGTCTCTCAAATCTTGATTCGCAATTTCGACTCCAAAGTGATTCTTAGGACTGAAAATGTTGCGATCCTTGAGGTTAGAAAGAAGAGTGATGTTTGTCCCGCCGATGAATTGACCGTTTTCGTTTGAACGAGAAGAAACCCAAGCAAACGCATCGGTCAAATCGCCTTTTATTACTTGGAGATCGTCGGAGTATGAAACACTGTAAACCGTGTTGACATTATAATTTTCAAAAAGCCGGGTTAGAACTTCGGCCTCTTTGAGGTTAGATGTGATTTTGAGTTTTGCGCTGCCGTCATCAAGGAAGGAGACGCTCACACCGCCGGTTGCCGCTTTTTGCCATTCGCTTAGTGACGGCAGTGATTCTTCGTGATATCCGACTTCGTTTCCGTCAGCGTCGAAGAGGGAGGTCATACCAAAATAGTTTCTTTGGAAATTGGAAGATTCAACATACCCG
>CAVDRT010000202.1:0-4678 GCA_963611445.1 bacterium | reverse complement strand
CATTTTCTTTAAGGGCAATCGCAGCGCCGACTTCATATGCCCAAGCGGCATTTTCAAAGCAGATCGGCTGAATTCCCTTTGTGATTGAATAAGCGTCGACACCGTAGCTGTCGCACACTTTTTTTGCTTCTTCGATTGAAGCGATGCCGTGCTTTGCAAGCTCAGCATTTATTTGGTCGATTCTTCTTTCGTAATTTTCAAACAAAGCCATTATAGCGTCCCTCCTTTTATTCTTTTCTCGGATCGATAAGTTTAGCGGCGTCATCAACACGGCCGTACTGACCGCTTGCTTTCTTAAGCGCTTCGTCGGCGCTCATTCCGCCTTTTATCATATCCATCATTTTTCCGAGATGAACGAATTTATATCCGATTATTTCGCCGTTTTCGTCAACCGCCAATTTGGTGATATAACCTTCGGCAAGTTCAAGATAACGGGGACCTTTAAGTTTTGTTGCGTATGTTGTTCCGACCTGTGAGCGGAGACCTTTTCCGAGGTCTTCAAGACCAGCGCCTATCTGCAAACCGTCTTCAGAAAAAGCGGTCTGTGTGCGGCCGTAAACAATCTGAAGGAACAATTCTCTCATAGCAGTGTTGATGGCGTCGCAAACCAAGTCGGTGTTGAGCGCTTCAAGAATGGTTTTGCCGATAAGGATTTCGGAAGCCATTGCCGCCGAATGGGTCATACCCGAACAACCGACGGTTTCAACCAATGCTTCCTCAATAACACCGTTTTTGACATTGAGGGAGAGTTTGCACGCGCCCTGCTGAGGTGCACACCAACCGATTCCGTGTGTGAAACCCGAAATGTCCTTGATTTCCATTGCCTTGGTCCATTTTCCCTCTTGCGGGATAGGAGCCGGACCGTGATATGCGCCCTTAGTGAGCGGACACATATTTTCTACTTCTGCTGAATATTTCATTGTGTTTCCCCTTTCGTACATAAAAATTCTTATATATTATAATAAACCGCGGCGCAAAAAACAAGAGGATAAAACAAGAAATTTATCATTTTATGTATAAAATCGGGCGATTTATCAAAAAGCCGAAGCAATTGCTGCAATTTTCCCGTTTGAAAAACTGTTGTGTGCTGCATAGTTTTGCCTGTTTGCTCATTCAACTCCGGCAAGTTTCAAAAACTTTTTATCCGACTGTATTCCGTGAGTAACAAATTTCCCGTCGCGAAACAGCGCATAGGTCGACACGGGAGCCGGAACGCTTTGTGCCGTTTCTTTGTCCTGTATATGTATTGTTTTCAAAGGAATATTATTTTGTTTTGCCGTCTCCTCCACTCTCGGGACCCAATAATAAGTGAACGGGCACTGGTCTGTATAATAAAGCACAAATCCCGCTTCATCCGTTTTGGGGTGTACTGCACATTCCTTGAATTTCGGGGGCTCGGAATTTTCATTAAAAGGCAAATACATAAGTGTGATTCCGCACTCCGATGTGTCGGCAATTTTAAAGCCCTTATAAGTCAGATACTTCCGGTCTGACATAAATTCTCTTTTTTTGCCCTCTGCCGAAAGAATACAAATTCCATTTTTTCCCTGAGCCTTAGCGTCACGGACACATTCAGCCAGCAAATCATTGGAATAGCCGTGCCCTTTCATAGCGCCGGCAATCCACAGGCAATTGATATAAATATACCCCTCGGCTTCAATCGGTATCCAGGCATTTTCCGCCGGAATGTATTCAATGAAACATTTGCCACGCTCTGCACTGCGGTAGAATACGAGCCCCTCGTCAAACCGTTTTTTTTAACATTCTTTTTTCTTGACCGATTGTTTGCCCGACATAGCGCAGCAAATGTGTTCCCCGTCGATATTATCTTTTGTTATTCTGATATAGTCCACTTTGAACTTCTCCCGTCAATATATTAAAACAATTTAAAAAACGGCGCAACCTTAATCCCCGGTTGCGCCGCACTGTGCTGAATTTTATTTAAATTTCTTTTCCAACAACTTTCGGCATTTTTTCCAATCGCGATAACCGTTTCCCAACATATGAATGTCGCTGCCGAGATATTTAACCGAGCCGTTTTCAATCCACGAAAGAAGATGTTTTCTGTGCATCGGTTTTGCAAGAGATTCGACATTCAGTTGAAGGCTGACGCCATTTGCAATCAATTTTTCAATGTTTTCCGTCGGATATCGGTCGGCGTGCGCGACTATAATTTCCAAGTCGTTGCGTTCACAGAGTTGATACAATGTATCCCAAATTGAATCCTGCCAAGTGTAAAACGGCATTTCAAGCAACAATTCATTTGTGCCCTCACGGCACAGCCGAGTAATTCCCTCCAGCCGGTCCATTCCGTCGCAAATCAGAACTTCGGTGCCGAGCAATACGCGCGGCGAGTCCGAAGGCAAGTTTGAAAGAAGCAGTTCGGCGGAACTTTCTCTGCGGCGCAAAAACGAATCCACGGTTTCTTTGTGGGGATAAAAGTGCGGTGTGGCACAAACAGTCGATATTCCCTCAGAAGACGCAAGCGCCACCTGTTTCAGCGAAGTGCCGAGACTGTCGCTGCCGTGGTCGCACCCCGGCAAAATGTGTGAATGGTAGTCAAGCGAAAGGTCGATTTTTATGTTATTGAGCTTCATTTGATGTTGCGGATGTTGCGTATGAATAACCGTATCCGTATCCATATCCGTACCCTCGTTTATATGAATATTTCACGGCTTTCAAATCAAGGTCATTGAGAACAACGCCGCACAGATTTCCGCCTGCGTGCTCAACCGCTTCAATAGCCGCACGCAACTCATTATCGATCGTGGAGCCCGATTTTGCAACAAGGATAACCCCATCGACATATGTTTCGATAATCTGCGCGTCAGCCACCGTGTTGATGGGCGGTGTATCAATTATTACACAATCATATGATTTTGAACATTCTTCGACGAATTTTTTCATTCTGTCGGAAGAGAGAAGTTCGGACGGATTCGGCGGAATGGTCCCCGTGCAAACAACCCACAACGGAAGTTCTTCCACTTTCGCCATTTCAAGCCGAGATATGTTTGCAAGAAAATCACAGAGTCCCTCGGCGGTTTTAACCTTCCATAAACGGCGCTGTACCGGCTTTCGCATATCGGCATCCACCAAAAGCACCTTTTTCCCGAGCATTGCGTAACTTATCGCAATATTTGCAGCCGTCAGGCTCTTCCCCTCGGAAGGATTAGCACTTGTGACCGCGAAAGTTTTGCACGGCCTTTTTTTATCCGATGTCACACAAAACCTAAGATTTGTGCGCAATTTAACATATGCCTCCTTTACCGCAAACGGCGATTCGTTGTGCAGCAATTTCCTGCGGCTGACCGCAATGGCTTCGTCGACAGCCTTACGACTGTTTTTCTTGTGTTTCATAGCGTATTGTCCATCCTTCCGTCAGTGTCCACTGGGTATAATTATCATCTCTTGTCTCTATGATCGGGATTTGTCCGAGCACTGTTATATCGTCGCTTATATTCTCAACATCTTCCGGCAGATATATAGTCTTATCCGACAACATGCGCACCACAAAAACAACCACTGCCACGAGAGCGCCCGCAACAAAGCCGAGCATGCAATCGCGAGTGGTTTGCGGTGAGGATTTTGTCGTCGCGACTTCGGGCTGGTCAACAACCTCGACTCCGCCGGCTTTGGTGATTCGCACAATTTCAGTCGGAACAACCTTTGCGAACGCGTTGGCTATTTCGCAGGCAAACTCGGGGTCGGAAGAAGTGACGATAACCTCCAACAACTGTGTTTCATCCACCGCCTGAGCAGACACCATACCTTTGAGCTGACCTTTTGAAAGTTTTCCTTTCGTATCCAATTCGTCGATAACGGCGTTCAGCACCGAATTGCTTGACAGCATCTCAGCGTATGTTGTTGTGAGGTTTTGCGACGCCTGAACATCGCTCGCGCTGACTGCGTTCGATTGCAACATACTGTCAGACCTGTTATACACATAAAAACTGGTCCGCGATTTGTACATCGGCGTAACAAACAAAGTTACGGCAAAATATACGCAAACAGCCACAACAAGCCCGGAAATCAGCAAAATGTGGGCTTTGGACAAAATATATTTTGCAACTGCCCCAAGGTCAATTTCTTCTGTTTGTCTGTCGTTTTGTATCTTTTGTTTTTTATTCATAAAACAGATCACCCTCCAATTGTGTGGTCACCCTTAATAAATTCGGTTTGCGGGAACACCCCCGCACACACCGAACACGGCTAAAATTCAATCGCCGGGAGTTGTGCAACCCCCTCCCGGCAGCAAACCAAAGTGATTATATCACAAACAGTAAAGAAAGTAAACACTTTAAGTCGAAAAAACAGGAATTTTTTAAAAATTCCATGAACACACAAAAACGGACGCGGCTCGTTTTTCCGAGAGCATACTGCAAAAGCACGACTGACAAAAAGAGTCATATTCCGTAATCTGCTGCTTGCTTGAAAAACTCAATCCAAATTCGTTTCGGGTCTGCTCTCGTTATGACCTTGAGCATATAAATGAAATTTTTAACAACAGGAAGTTTCGTTTCCTTTGATTTTTTTGCGGGCATTCCGCCCCCCCTTTTTTACATTTTTTGACATTTATTCCGTCTTGAGACTTTCTGCTTCTTTGACCCAGGCTGACGCCGACGCATCGCTCGGCATACGCCAGTCACCCCGCGGAGAGAGGCATATGCTGCCTATCTTG
>CAVDRT010000201.1:0-2191 GCA_963611445.1 bacterium | reverse complement strand
ATGATAAATCGGGAAAGTAACAAGACGGCGGTCAGTTCCGAGATCACCGGTCGGAAGAAGAGCCGACTGTGGCAAAACGACAAGTTTGCTCCTGCTTGTGCTGCCCGATGTCAACAGAATGGCTGCAGGGTCCGACTCGGAAATTTCGGGCTTTTCAGAAAGAGGGGTGCTTTCTGAAATGAGCCGAGATATATCACTGTCGCTTGAGAGTTTTATCATCCCTTCTTTTCCTTCAAACTCAAAGTCTTCGTCTTCGGGGTCGATTATAATAACATCGGGATTGACCTTTTCAAGCGCATAAAGCACATCGTCCTCAGGCAGGTCAAAGTTAATCAGCACCGCCACGGCGCCCATTGCCATTGCGGCAAAAGCAGCAACTGCCTGATTGTATTTGTTTCGCATATCAATGGCGACATACTTGCCCTTTAAGTTCTTATTTGCAAAATATGCCGCAAGCGCGAAAACATCTTCTGAAAAGCCGGTATATGTTACCGTTCGAATTTTGTCGTCTTCACAATATGATATTGCGGGTTTGTCACCGTATTTTTGAGCCATTCGCTCTATCATTCCATAAACGGTAAGACCTTCGTATTGATCATATATATCGTGTATCATATTGGTCACCTTTAAATTTTCGATTCAATATAATCCGCCAAATCATTCGGTGTGGAAATCACACGCAGTTGTTTTGCCGGAATTTTAACGGAGAATTTCTTTTCGCACGCCGTCAGCAGCCCCATTATATCTATTGATGACAGGCCGAGATCATCGCTGAGGTCCATATCTTCGCTGTATTCTTCGGTTTCGCTGACCACTTTGATAAATTCTTCCAAAATTGAATTGATTTCTTGTCTGTTCATTTTTCATATCTCCTTAATAAAATTTTGCCGTAAATATAATTTATAATCAAACACACCAACACTGCGAAAACAATGCGCAGTAGATCCGATATAACAAACACCCAAACAGGTGAAATCCATGGCGAAAAAATCGCCCTCATTTTTTCGATTTCATTCCACGGAAAAACTATAAGTTCAAAAGAATGAATACACAAAAACCACATTGAATATCTGCCCACATATTCAAGCGGAGCAAGTGCCCCCCAAACGGCGGCACCGCTTGCAAGATATGCTTTGATGAAAACAACAGCCCCCGCCGCCGAAACCAAATAATCAATCCATAAAAAGCGATATTCATTAAGGGCCATATTAGCACTTGAATAGATATGCAAAACAACCCAAAGAATGAGTATTCCTATTATTAAAACAGGGTTCCATTTTTTGTGAAATAGTTTGTATTTCTTGAAAAGCCTCCCGATTTCCATAAATCCCAGTGCTGCACAAGACTGAACAATTGTCCATGGGCACATAAGAGCGATTCTTTTCGGAACGGCAACCGCAATTGCCGTCAAAATCCAGACCAGTGCAATGCTTGCTTTGGGGTTTTTAAGCCGCCAAATGAGACTATAGAAGACGCTTCCGAAAAACAAAGCGAGCAAAAACCACAGAGGGCCTATGTTCTCCATCCACGCTTTGCCAAAAAGACGCACCGGAATCCCGACATTGCCAAACAAACCTCCGAGGACGAACGTGGAAACGCTGCCAACGGTGAAATCACCTCGTATAAGTCCTCTTACGGCAGCAGCCACCATGGCAAGTGCAATAACAATGGCATAGGGAACAAGAAATTGCTTCGCCTGTTTCTTGAAAAATTTGCCGATGCCTGACGGTGGACGAAAACTATAACCCGCAAAAACAAAAAACATACCGATTAAGGTAACCCCTGATTCGTAAAATTTCAAATTTCCCGCTATAAACAAATTATCCGAAAACACATCGTTTGTAAAGCCAAGTGAGTGCACAGTAACTACGAGTAGTATAAGCAGTCCCTTCAGCACATCAAACATACCTATAAAATCTTTTTTTATTCTCATTTATTCATACTCTCCAAAACACAATAAAGTTCTTTGTATTTTTGCCTTTTCACAAGATGCATAAGTTTTGCGTCTCTGAATCTCGGCATAGACAGCCTTGCGGAATTCAATATCTCAAGAAACTCCGCGTCGGTGTTGCGCTTGATTATGCTCTCGAAATCCGCGGCGGATTTTGCTGCCGTCACCGCAGAACGGCAATAATCCAAAAACATATACATCATCCACACGGAAATGCTGTTTTTTTTGACGGAAGGCACC
>CAVDRT010000200.1:0-3180 GCA_963611445.1 bacterium | reverse complement strand
CCGAAGGAAATAATCTGTCGGAAGATTCAAATTCCGCCGATAACAGCACTTCTCACGGCGACGCAAAACCGCAAAAGCCCGACAGAAACGGTGAAAGCAAAGAAATGCCGAATGACGAAAACGGCACCGCGCCGCCCGAATTTTCAAACGGCGGCGAACGGCAAAGCGGCTTTGGCGGCAGTCAGCCGCAAATGCCCGACGATTCGAGCAAAGCAAGCAATGGCGGTCAAACGCAGCCTGAGAGCCAAAACACCACAACCCCTTACTTATGGGCCGCAATCGGCATCAGCATTTCAGTTCTCTTGTCGGGACTTGTTTTTGCCGCCGTTTTCAAAAGAAGGAGATAAAATAAAAACATCAGGAAGAAAAAATCTTCCTGATGTTTTTCAAATTAACAAAAACCGAATATGCCCATTTCGCCGACGACGGTAAACACAAAAACCGAAAGTTCCCTTTTTCCGAGAAGTGAAACAAAAGTTTTCTCTGCTGAGGAAAATGTCTGCACGGCAGGCAAAATGGTTGCCGTTTTCAAAAAAGCCGTCAAGCGTTATGAAACTGAGAGATATTATCAAATATCCGATTTTGCGGAATTATTCCTCTTCCGTGTCCTTGAAAACGACATCGCAGATGTGAACATTGACAGCGGCAACGGCGTTGCCTGTCATATCCTGAATTTTGGCTTTCACATTTGCCTGCACCGCTTCGGCAACCGCTTTCGGCTTTGCGCCTTCCTTGATTGCGATGTAGGTGTCTATCACCAGCGCGCCGTTGTCGGTTTTGACTTTGGTTGAACCGGTGATTTTTCCGCCCTTGATGATTCTTTTAATATCAACATTTGTGAGGGTGACCATTGAATCAACACCGTCAACCTCAAGTGAAGCCAGTGATACAATCTGTTCCATAACTCCGTTATCGATAGATACGCCGAAAGTTTTGTTATCCATATTTTGTTTCTCCCTTCATATGAAGAAAATTTGAGTTTTTTCAATTGTATCACAAAAAAATTGTCGGTGCAACTATTTAACGGCGATAATTTTAATTTTTTCCAAAGCAATTCCCGTTTGAGAGGTGACAATATCCTGAATCTGGAGCGTTTCGCTTTGAAGCAGTTTTTCGGATTTCACAACGACATTTATGCCGTCGTCGCCTATGACGGCAACCGCATCACTGAAACCTTTCGCCTTGATAAGCGTTTCGATTGCGGCTTCGTCCTCTTTGTTTTTTGCGGTTTTGGAAAGCTGCTCAACCGCCGCTTTTTTCTCATCGTCCGAAGTTTTTGCCGAATTCACGGTGTCTTCGAGCAATTCGGTTGCCTCTTTGCGCGCGCTTTCTCTTTTGGACTTCGCCGACGCAAAATAACTTTCTTTTGCTGATGTTTCAACCGCCGAAGCGTCCTTTTCGCTGCCGTTCACAAACTGCGCTTCGCCGATGACCGAGCCTGTTTTGTCGGTTGACGCCGCTTTAAATCCCGATGTTTCGGACGCGTATTTCATATTAAGCCAGACCGCAAGCCCGAGAGCCAGTGCCATTGCCGCCGCAAGAATGTGTTTTTTGCCGAATATGCCGCCTCTTTTTTTGGAGGATTTCGACTCAACGGTTTTTGGTTTCATTTCAATTCCGCCTTTCCTTTTTCTGTTGGTTTTATATTAAAAGCCGACTGCGCCGTGCGACCCGAAACGCCGGCATATCAATGTGCGCGCCGTTCGGTCAGCCGCTGCCCCTGCCCGTCACATAAACTTTTGATTCGCTGATTTTAAGTGCCGTGACCACCGCATTTTTGACCGCAAGGTTTATGTTTTCGTTGTTTCCGCCGTCGCAGACCACGACAATGCCTTTGACTTCGGGCATAATTTCGGTCACGACCAGCGGCTCTTCGTCGCCCGATTCGTTTTTTAAAATTATGTAACTTTTTTCCGCCTTGTCGCTTTGCTCTTTTTTGAGCGTATCTGACGAACTTTTGTCCTCTGCCGAATCGGTGTTCGATTTTTCTTCGCTTGCATAAACATATTCAAAACCGCTTTGAAGCGTGACAAGCACGCGCGAATTTTTGTCGCCCGTTATCTCGCTCACCGTTTTTTGCAGGCTCTTTTCAAGCGCCGCCGAGTATTCCTCTGCCGAAGAGATTTTGGAAACTTCTTTTTCTCCGCTTTTTTTGGAATTGCCCGACCCCGAAATCTGCGGCAAAAGCACCAATAAAATGCCTGCCGCGCAAAGTGCCGCAAGCAGTATTTTTTGCTTTTTGCCGTCGGACGGCGATAATCCGATTGCTTTTTTAATTTTTTCAGCGTCCATAATCATTCACTCTTGTGTTGCTCAACTCTTAATCTCAAAATCCATTTGCATTTGTTCCCGCAGGAGTTTTTTTGCTTCGGCCGCGCGGGGGCTGCCGGCGTCAAAACTCACTTCCGCTTTGTTAATTATTATGCTGCCTCCGCCGTCAATATCCATATCTACCGCAACTTTTTTGAAAGAAATGCCGGCGGCGGTCAAAATGTTTTCCGCGCGGCTCTCAAGAATTTTTTCGACTGCCGCCGCCGTGTCCGACACCGTATATGACGGCGTTTCCGAAACTGAGCGCTCTTTGAATGCGTTTTCCAAATCCGAAAAGTCAAATCCTTTTCCGAACACCGAAAGCACTGCCGTGACCGCGAGCAGCCCGAAAACCGTGCTGAGTGTTTTTTTAAACCGCGAGCCCGCAGAAAAGGTCAAAAACAAACTGTAAGCAACCGAACAAACGCAAATCGTGATGACCGCAAGTTTAAATCTGTTCATATTCTGCCGCCTATTCTCATCACCATTGTGAGCGAGATGATGAACATAACAAGAATACACAAAAGTATTCCGATTATAAGTCCCAGCGAATTGCCGAGCCCGTCGCTGAGTTTCGCAGTCTGTTCGTTTCCCATAAAACCCGAGACGGCGGACACCGCCAAAAGCGCCAGCCGCCACGCCGCCAGTTCAAGCACCGTCGGCAAAAACACGGCGGACACCGCAATCACCGTATATCCCCCGACCGATGTACCGAGAAGTGAAAGACAGCCTTTAACCGTGCCGAGTGCCTCCCCGACCGCCGTTCCCACAACGGGCACGGCGCTGCCCAACACAAACTTCGCCGTTTGAAGTCCGAGGTCGTCCGCGCCTGAGGCGACCGAAGTCTGAATGCCGAGCAAAAACACGAAA
>CAVDRT010000199.1:0-3379 GCA_963611445.1 bacterium | reverse complement strand
GTATCATTTTATTACTCCGATTTATCTGACGGAAAGACAATCAAAATGGCGGGCGGAAACCAAACCGTCAACCTCAACAATTTTGTCTATATCGGGATAAACACAAAAAAAGGCGGTGTGCTTTCAAACGAAAAAATGAGATATGCTCTATCGGTCGGAATTGACCGAAAAGCAATTGCAAAAGAGGCGTATTTCGGGAACGCAAACCCTGCACGCGGACCATACAACCCTGTTTGGGAAGACGCAAAGTCCTGTCAAAATATTGAAATTTCTCAAAATATTGATGTTTTGGTTGCAAATTTGAAAGAAATGGGTTATAACAATAAAGATGCAGATGGTATTTTTGTTGACGGAAACGGCTCAAAACTTTCTCTTAAGTTGATATGCAACAGCGAAAACAATCTTCGCATATCCGCTGCAAATATGATTGCCGAACAACTCAAAAACGCAGGTGTCGGCGTCAGCGTCGAAACCCTTGCCTGGGACAGTTATGTTGCTGCTGTCACTGCGGGAGATTTTGATTTGTACATTGCCGAAACACTGATACCGAATAATATGGATATTTCGCAGTTGGTTGTAAACGGCGGAGCGCTTGCTTTCGGAATAAATCCGAATACCGACGCCGGAGCCGCCGACTCAAATACCGAGAACGGTGCGGAAGACGGAAGTGAGCCGCAAGCCGCGGGACTTATTTCCGAATCGGTCATCAACTCTTTTTATGCCGGAAACGCCTCTCTCAAAGATGTCGTTTCGGCATTCGACGCCGATGTTTCGGTCATTCCCGTCTGTTACCGCACGGGATATGCCGTTTATTCGAAAAACCTCAAAAACGGGCCTAAAAGTTCTGTGAGCGACCTGTTTTTTGATTTTGAGAATTGCAAATTCAAAAATGATTAAGGAGGATTTATTATGATTTCTTATGAAACCCCAATCGGAACCGTCACCCTTTCAAATGAATATCTCATTAAACTCATAGGCCACGCCGTTGTTTCGTGCTACGGTGTTGTTAAGATGGTGCCCCAAGGCACACAGAAATTCGTTGACGCGATTTCCAAAAAAGAACGCCTTAACACCGGAATAATAATTCAAAACAGCGGAAATGCTGTGTCAGCCGAGATACACATTGCCGTATCATACGGAATGAATATAAACGCAATTGCCGAAAGCATTGTTCACAAGGTTGAATATACCCTTTCCGATGTTGCAAACATCAAGGTCGGAAAGATTATGATAAAAGTTGACGGAATTGTCGAATAACCGCTGTTAAAGGAGTGTTTTAGTTGTTTACTGGAAATCAATGGCGCGACGCCGTCATATCAGGTGCAAACAATATCAGCAATTTAAAAAAAGAGGTCGATGAACTCAATGTTTTCCCCGTTCCGGACGGTGACACGGGAACAAATATGTCAATGACCGTTATGAATGCCGCAAAAGAGGTCTCCCTTCTTGACGGGGCGCCTGTTTCAAAGGTTGCGTCCGCAATGGCTTCTGCCCTTTTGCGCGGCGCCAGAGGGAACTCGGGCGTTATAACTTCGCTCATTTTCAGGGGATTTTCAAAAGGCTTCAAGGACAAGGAAAATGTTGAAGCCGAAGACCTCGTGAATTCAATCAAACTCGGCGTTGAAGGCGCTTATAAAGCGGTTATGAAGCCGACTGAGGGAACAATTCTTACCGTTGCAAGAGTGGCGTCGGAATATGCCGAACAGGCTCTCGCCGACGGTGCGGACGCACTTGCCGTCTTTAAAGCTATGCTTGAAGGTGCCGAAAAAGCCCTTGCCGAAACACCGGAAATTTTGCCCGTGCTCAAAAAAGCGGGCGTTGTTGACGCCGGCGGTCAGGGTCTTGTTATAATCTTTAAGGGCATGCTCTCTGTCCTCGAAAACGGGGTTATTATCGAAAATTCGACAGAGCCTGTATCTGCTCCCGCAGCGGCGCAAAGCCGTAACGCAGCAGGCGAACTTGAAACCGACATTACATTTACATACTGCACTGAATATATAGTCAAGCGCAGTGAAAATTCACCTGCCCCGTCAGCTTTGAGGGCTTATCTTGAAACAATCGGCGACTGTGTTGTTGTGGTTGATGACGAGGAAATAATCAAAGTTCATGTCCACACCGACCACCCCGGAAACGCCATTGAAAAAGCGCTCACTTTCGGTCAGCTTGTCAACCTTAAAATTGAAAATATGCGCGACCAGCACGAGCGCGCAAAACACGACGCCGAAGGCGGTGAAAAGCCCAATCAAAAGACAACCGAAACAACAGACGGTGAAATCGTCACTGTTGAAACCGAAAAACAATACGGTATGGTTGTTGTGGCAGCGGGCAACGGCCTTTCCGCACTTTTTGAAGACATCGGCGCAGATGTTGTTGTCAGCGGCGGTCAGACAATGAATCCGAGCACAAACGACATTTTGGCTGCAATTGAAAAAACCCCTGCCGAATGTGTTTTTGTTTTCCCGAACAATAAAAACATCATTATGGCGGCAGAACAGGCAATTCCGCTCTCGACACGCAAGGTTTTTGTTGTGCCGACAAGCACCATTCCTCAGGGAATTTCCTCAATGCTCGCATTTGACCCCGACCTTGACGCCGACACAAACGCAATAAATATGCGCCAGGCTTACAGCAATGTCGGAACAGGACAAATAACATTTGCCGCGAGAGATTCCGAATATGACGGCAAAAAAATAAACAAAGGCGAACTTTTGGCGTTGGCAAACGGAAAGATCACCTTTACCGACACAAATCTTCAAAAAGCCGTTCAGAAACTCGTGAAACATCTTTCGGATAAAAACACCCAGTTCATCACCCTCATTTACGGTGAAGATGTTTCGGACGATGAAGCGGCGGCGGTTGAAGAAGCGCTCAGGGAAAAAATTCCGTCGGATATTGAAATCACTCTTGTGAACGGCGGTCAACCGGTCTATTACTTTATCATTTCGGTCGAATAATATGTTTGACACTGACATCAGATTTGTTAAGGGAGTCGGCGAAAAGCGTGCCGAGGCTTTAAAAAGTCTCGGCATTGACAGCGTCGATTCCCTTCTTGAATTTTTTCCGCGTTCCTATGAAAACTGGAGCCTGCACACCAAAATACGCGACGCAGAGCCGTTTTCTCCCGTTTGCATTAAAGCGAAAATTGTCACTCCTGTTGAAACAAATTATATCAAAAAAAATATGGTGATTTATAAATTTGCCGCAAAAGATGAAAGCGGCACGGTTTTTGTCACCCTGTTTAACACAAAATATGTTGCCGAAAGCCTGATAAACGGCGAAGAATACCTTTTTTACGGAAAGATTGACGGAGATAAAGGGCGCGCATTAAGAACAATGAATTCACCCAAAATCCGACCGCTGCAATATAACCGAATTCACC
>CAVDRT010000198.1:0-5036 GCA_963611445.1 bacterium | reverse complement strand
ACTTAAATTTGCCGTGCCGTCGCCGCACTTTTTCGACGACGATTCTTTCACCGACCAACCGGAGAGGGTTATGGCGGCTGAAATGATAAGGGAAAAAATCCTCCGTTTGACCGACCGTGAAATTCCGCACGGAACGGCGGTTGAGATTGAAAAATTCAGCGAGCGTGAAACGGCGTCGGGCGACGCAATAATCGACATTTCCGCCGTTATTTATTGCGAAAAACAGAGCCATAAAGGAATAATTATCGGCAAAGGCGGCGCACTTCTCAAAAAAATCGGCTCACTTTCAAGAGAAGATATGGAAGAATTTTTCGATTGCAAGGTAAATCTCAAACTGTGGGTTAAGGTCAAAGAAAACTGGAGAAACCGCAGCGGACTTATTCACAATTTCGGACTTGACTGATTTTACCTTTTATAAAACGTTTCCGCTTTCATAAAATAATATCGCAGATAAAACGGGAGGCGGTCCTATTTATGAAATCGGAAGAGGCTTGGGAAATCTTTTTTAGAACAGGTGCCGTAAAGGACTATTTGAATTATTCGGCGGTCCGTCGGCGCGAGGGCGGCAAAACTGATGAAAATAAAAACCAAAGGTCTCGTTTTGAGAGAAATGAACATAAGGGATAACGACAAATTGCTCACCGTGCTCACGCTTGAATCGGGGCTTATCAAGGTGTTTGCAAACGGTGTTCGCAAAATCGGCGCAAAAAACGCCTCTGCCGCGTCCGCTTTTTGCTATTCCGAAATGATACTTTCCAAAAGCCCCAAAGGTACATACAATCTCTCCGAAACTTCGGTCATCGAGATGTTTTTTGATTTAAGGCGTGATATTGTCGCGCTTTCGGTCGCGCAGTATCTCGGCGAAATGGGCGCGTTTCTTGCAAACGAGGGCGAGCCGTCGGGCGAAATGCTGTCGTTCATACTCAACTGCCTTTTTTGCCTTTCGGGCGATAAAATACCGCCGCTTCTTGTTAAATCGGCAGCGGAATTAAGGCTTCTCACAATCTGCGGATATATGCCCGAACTTTATTTTTGCCGCGATTGTTCAAAGGAAAGCGACGAACTGTTTTTTGACCCTGTCGGCGGCAGCGTTGTCTGTGCCGAATGTGTTTCAAAAAACGGCGGAGAACAAACGGGGCTTATAAAACTTGACAAAACCACCCTCGCCGCAATGAGATATATCGTCGCGAGCGACCCGAAAAGGGTGTTTTCTTTCAGCATTCCGCAAAAAAATATCGATTATTTGTCTTTTATCGGTGAAAAATATGTCACCGCGCAAACAGAACATAAATTTAAAATGCCGGATTTTATCCGAACTTTGATTTGATTGCGCCCCGTTTGTCAGGCAGTGTTTGCCGTTTTCCGAAAGGGGCGCCCGCAACCTTATATTTCACAAAGGAGAAAAAAGTGACAACCGACAGAAACGAAAAGTATTATAAAGCGCTCGAACTTGATAAAATTTTGGGCTTTTTGTCAAACTGCGCCGCGCTTGCCGATGCAAAAACGGCGGCACTGAATTTGAAACCGTCTTCCGATAAACAAACGGTGGCTGAACGCCTTTCTGAGACCGACGAAGCGTATAAACTCACAGCCTCGTTCGGCTCGCCCTCTTTCGGCGGTGCCGTGAATGTGGGCAGAGCGCTTACCCGTGCGGCAACGGGAGCGCCGCTTTCAATGAAAGAATTGCTTGATATTGCCGAAACGCTGCGCGTGATTCGGTCGGTTAAAGATTGGAAAAGCCATTCGAATTTAAGCGGCGGCGATTCACTCGGCGGGCTGTTTGAAGCGCTCACACCCTGCAAATTTTTGGAGCAGAAAATATTTTCCTCGATAAAAAATGAAGAGGAAATGTTTGATGAAGCGTCACCCGAACTTTCCCGTATTAGAAGAAAACTCCGCCAAAATGCCGAAAATGTGCGCTCAAGACTTGAAAAACTGATAAAAGGGAGCGCGTCGTCAAAATATCTTCAGGATTCGATAATCACCAGGCGCGACGGCAGATTTGTTATCCCCGTCAAGGTTGAGTACCGCGCAAAGGTCGACGGTCTTGTGCATGATACTTCGGGCTCGGGCTCCACAGTGTTTGTCGAGCCGATGGCGGTTGTCGAGGTCAACAACGAAATTAAACTTCTCCGCTCAAAAGAGGCGGACGAAATTGAGAGAATATTGGCTGAACTTTCATCGGACGCAGCGTCCGTTAAAGATACGATTCTTGATTCTTATGACGCGCTTGTGAAATTAAGCCTTATTTTTGCAAAGGCAGACCTTGCGTTTAAAATGAAAGCGTCATTGCCGAAAATCAACGATAAGGGCAGGGTGTATCTCAAAAATGCAAGACACCCGCTCATTTCCGCGCGTTCGGTCGTTCCTGTGACGGTCAGTCTCGGCGTGGATTTTGACACGCTTGTGATAACAGGTCCCAACACGGGCGGAAAAACCGTCACAATTAAAACAATCGGGCTTTTAAGCCTTATGACAATGTGCGGACTTATGATTCCCGCCGACGATGGCAGCGAGGTCGCCGTGTTTGACAATGTCCTTGCCGACATCGGCGATGAGCAGAGCATTGAGCAGTCACTTTCGACCTTCTCGGCACATATGACAAATATCATTTCAATTTTGAATTCGGCGGATGGCAACAGCCTTGTGCTGATTGATGAACTGGGCTCGGGAACCGACCCGATAGAAGGCGCGGCACTTGCCACGGCAGTGCTTATGAAATTGAGGGAAAAGGGCGCAAAAATTGCCGCCACGACCCATTATGCCGAACTTAAATCTTATGCCCTGAATACCGACGGCGTCTGCAACGCCGCCTGTGAATTTGATGTTGAAACGCTGTCCCCGACTTATAGGCTGATTATCGGAACTCCCGGGCGTTCGAACGCTTTTGCGATTTCTGCGCGTCTCGGGTTGTCTGCGGATATTATCGAAAACGCCAAAAGTATGGTCTCGGAGGACGCACTGAAATTTGAAGAAATTGCCGCGGAACTTGACCGCGCCCGCGCCGAGGCGGAAAAAGAGCTCAAAAAATCCGCAAAGCTCAGAATGGAACTTGAGGAGGCAAAGGCGAAAAACAAGCAGCGCACCGACGATATTAATCGCAGCCGTGAGCGTATTTTGGAAAACGCAAGGGAAAACGCGCGCGCAGTTGTCGAAAAAGCGAGGCAACAGGCGGACGAAATGCTTGAAGAACTCAAAAAAATCCGCGCCGAGTCAAACGAATCGGCGGACAGCAGGATAATCCGTGCAAGAGCGGCGATGAAATCGGGAATAAGAAAACTTGAAGACACCGCCGACCCCGTTGTCAAAAAACAAAACAGCGGCAGCCGTTTGCCGCGTCCGCTCAAAGAGGGTGATGAGGTTGAGATAATCGACCTCGACAAAAAAGCGACCGTTTTGGAAATATATCCCAAAAGCGAACAAGCCTTGGTGCTTGCCGGAATTATCAAAACCAAAGTGCCGTTTTCAAATTTGAGGCTGTCGGAGCAAAAGAAAGTTCAAATTCCCAAAACGCGAACGGTTTCAACCAATATAAACCGTGTCGACAGAAAAGCGGCGGTGGAGGTTGACCTGCGCGGAATGTCGAGCGAAGAAGCAATCTATGAACTTGACAGATTTATCGATAATGCTATAATTACAAAGGTAAAACTTATTTCGATAATCCACGGCAAAGGCACCGGTGTTCTCCGAAAAGCCGTTCAGGACCATTTAAAACGGCACCCGTATGTCGTCTCGTTCAGACTCGGCGTTTACGGCGAAGGGGAAAGCGGTGTGACAATTGCTGAATTAAAATAATCTGAAAGGAAAGAGATATGGACAAAAGAGACGATTATATTTCACCGTTTTCAACCAGATATGCAAGCGCTGAAATGAAGAAAATTTTTTCGGCGAATTTCAAGTTCCGAACCTGGAGACGCTTGTGGATTTCGCTCGCAAAAGCCGAAAAACAGTTGGGACTTGATATAACCGATAAGCAGATAGCCGAACTTGAAGCAAATGTCGATAATATAAATTACGATGTCGCCGAGGCACGCGAAAAGGAAGTCCGTCACGATGTTATGAGCCATGTCTACGCTTACGGCAAGCAATGCCCGACCGCCGACCCGATAATTCACCTCGGCGCAACATCCTGTTATGTCGGGGATAATACCGATATAATAATTCTCAAAGAGGCTTCGAAAATCATTTTAAAAAAAGCAGCCGAAGTGCTCAAAAATCTTGCGGATTTCGCCGATAAATATAAGGATATGCCCTGCCTTGCATATACACATTTGCAGCCGGCTCAACTCACAACGGTCGGCAAAAGGGCGACGCTTTGGATGAACGAACTGATTTACGATGTTGAAAATCTCGAGTATCAGTTAAAAGGGCTCAAACTTCTCGGCTCAAAGGGCACCACGGGAACTCAGGCGAGTTTTATGGAACTTTTTGAAAACGACGAAAACAAGGTCAAAGAACTTGACCGTTTGATAGCCGAAGATATGGGATTTGAGGCTTCGGTTCCCGTTTCGGGCCAAACCTATTCCCGAAAAATCGATTTTTATTTTCTTTCGGCACTTTCGGGGTTCGCGCAAAGCGCATATAAATTTTCAAACGACCTTAGGATACTTCAGTCGTTTGAAGAAATGGAGGAGCCGTTCGAAAAAAACCAAATCGGCTCTTCCGCAATGCCCTATAAGCGCAACCCGATGCGAAGCGAAAGGATTTCGTCGCTTGCCCGTTATGTGATTTGCGACGCGCTCAACCCTGCATTCACTGCGGGAACTCAATGGTTTGAGCGAACGCTTGACGACAGCGCAAACAAGAGAATATCGGTTTCGGAAGCGTTTTTGGCTGTCGATGCAATACTTAATATTTACATAAATATCACATCGGGATTTGTTGTTTATCCGAAAGTTATTGAACGCCGTGTGATGGAAAAACTGCCGTTTATGGCAACCGAAGACATAATGATGGAATGTGTCAAAAAAGGCGGCAACCGTCAGGATTTGCACGAGGCACTGAGGGAACATTCCCACGCCGCAGCGGCAAAAGTC
>CAVDRT010000197.1:0-8211 GCA_963611445.1 bacterium | reverse complement strand
TCCGTTCTCCGTTTCTTTGATAACCTTGCCGATGATTTAAGACTTGCCCATGAAAATCTGCTGAAGTTTTGCAAAAAACTTGAAGAGGCAGAACGCCTGGACGAAGCGCATTTACTGCCGTTGGCTCTGGATATTTTCGGCGACCATCACTTTAAGCAAAATGGAAAATATATTGGCGTTATGAAGAAAGCCAAAAGCGTAAACACGACACTTGCAAAACGGCTTAACTTTGACAGTTATTACAGCTTTATCCTGACCGATTTTTTTGAGGGTTTGCACTACGGGCATTATCCCCGAAAGTGTGAAATCTGCGGCAAGTATTTTCTGATGCAAAGCGCACGGCGGCAGAAATACTGCTCCTACGGTATTGCGCCGGAATTATATAGGGGCAAAAAGATCACCTGCCGTAAATATGCAGCTGTATTAAACCGAAAGGAAAAGGCGGAGAATGATCCGATTACGGCAGTATACAACCGCCGCTGCGCCGCTATCCGCACCGAGTGCGGCAGAGGAACAATTAATACGAAAAGATGCGGAAAGAACTGACCGATAAAGGCATTTTTTAATCCCTATACAAACAGAAAAAGCCCCACCCGAAGTCAAGAAATATTCTTGATTCCGAGTGGGGCTTTGCTATGCCTTCATATTCGCACATTCGACAGAGGATGTGCGGTCTTTATATAATATTATGGCTCACGGCGGCGGGGGCATTTTTTTACATAAAAGAGCCGCAATCTTGATGATCACGGCTCGAATTTTTCATAGAGTTCGGCACTCTGTGAATGCACGAATTCTTATTTAGCGAGTTTATTCTAACATGATTATACAGAAAAAGCAAGTAGTAAATACGATTTCGTATGGATTTTTTTGAAAAAAGTTCACTTTTCTCTGTCGGAAGTGTCAGCAATGCAAGCAAACACTTCTTTTTCGGAGTTATTTGCAGTCAAAATTACAGTCGGGGATTTGTAAAATATACTTGTCCCTGCGGACAAATATATATACGGAGGTTCAACTTATGCGTAAAGGTGAAAACATTTTCAAAAGAAAAGACGGACGGTGGGAAGCCAGATACATCAAGGGCTACGAGCTGTCCGGCAAAGCAAAGTACGGCTTTTGTTACGGCAGAAGCTACAAGGAAGCAAAAGAAAAAGTAACGAAACACAAGTCTGCCCTGCTTGCCGGCAAGCCGACGCCGCAGACCGGCACACGCCACCGTCTTGTTTTTTACTGTGATGAGTGGCTTCGGCTGCGGAAAAGCAAAATTCGGGAATCGACCTACATTAAATATGATACGGTTTTGGAAAAACACATCAAGCCGAAGCTCGGCGGATGCTTTCCGATGGGAATTACAACGGGTGTAATCGAGGATTTCACACATGAACTTTTGCTTGAGGACGGGCTTTCGGTCAAAACCGTACATGACATTTTAGTTGTTCTGAGGGGCGTGCTGAAATATACCGCCGCACAGTTTTCGGGCACTTTCCCGGCGGTGGAAATCAACTATCCGAAAGAAAGCCGCAAGGAAATGCGGGTGCTCAGTCGTGAAGAACAGGAGCGTTTTGTCAAGTTTTTGCTTGAGGATACCGACGAATGCAAATTCGGCATACTCCTTATGCTGCTTTCGGGTGTGCGTATCGGGGAATTATGTGCTCTTAAATGGGGCGACATCAATCTGCGTGAGCAGACGATACGCGTCACCGCCACGCTTCAGCGTCTGCACGATACCGCATCGGAGGGCAAAACGCGCACAAGGGTAGTAATCGGCGCACCGAAAAGCGACACATCCGCACGGACAATTCCTCTGACCGAACAGGCGGTAAAACTGTGCCTCCGCTTTGAAGTGAAGAATGCCGCCGCATATATTCTCACCGGCACGGAGGAATATATGGAACCCCGAACACTGCAATACCGTATTGAAAAATACACAAAGAAATGCGGTCTTTCGGGCGTTCACGCCCACACTCTCCGGCATACCTTTGCCACAAGAGCCGTCGAGGTCGGATTTGAGATTAAGTCGCTGTCCGAGGTGCTTGGGCACTCCACCACAACCATAACATTGGAGCGTTATGTGCACTCCTCAATGGAACTCAAACGCGCCAATATGGAAAAACTGACGGCAATTGGATTTTGAGATTATTCGCAGTCAGACTTTTGTGTCATTTTTCGTAAGCAAGACTGTAAACAGCTGGATTTAAGCCGATTTCGAAGGATTTTCCGCAGAGTGCCGAACTCTATGAAACCGCTTGAAATAAAGGCTTTTTGAGGCGGTCGGGCGTTTTATCGCGGAATGCGGTGCAGAATATATTTTTTGCAATTCCGCAGAGTGCCGAACTCTACGATAAAATCCGAGCGAAAAGGTGATGAATGGGCGGCGGTAAAATGCCCGAAGTCGCCGTTTTTTATCCGCTTTTAGCAAGTGAACGCTTTGAAGAAAGGAACAACAAAGGATGCCCTCGAGAGAAGAACACAGTTCAAAATCGCGCCGGGAGCTGATTGACGGCACAATCAGAACGGTTGCGAATATAGGGCTTGAAAACACTACGACCGACGCTATTTGCAAGGAAAGCGGTTTAAATGTTTCGACGATCTACCGCTTCTATAACACTAAAGAGGAACTGATTGCCGACGCTTTTTCCATAACAGACGAGGAGTTCTTGGGTGTCATCTTAAACGGTTTTTCTGTTTTGCGGTATGAGAGCGTCGATTATGAATCCCGCTGCCATGTGCTTTTCTTAAAAACCTGGGAATTTATTATGGCGCGTCAGAGCGAACTGCTTTTCTACATCCGCTACTATTATTCCATATCCTTTCAGAAGTATTCAAAGGAAGCGCATATCAGGCGATTTGCGCCGCTGTTTGAAAAGATGAAAACAGCCTTTCCCGAAACGGCGGATGTGCGAATGGTGATGCATCATATTTTAGATACCCTGCTGGATGAAGCGCAAAAGCAGGTATCCGATGCAAGCATAGACAACGCCGTTGCCGGCGAAAAATGCTTTCGGCTGATCTTCGCCGTTGTGAAAAGTTATGTAAAAGAAGAAAAGCTGAAATAAATAAAACCGAATAGGTAAATCCGCCGAAAAGCGGGGACAAGGCAAAACGGGCAAATTTATTCAAAGGGAGTGAGACGGGTGGAACAGAAGAAAATAAAGCTTGTAATAATCATACTGGCAGTTCTGCTCGGACTCAGCCTTTTGGCACTCGGAGGAACGATTGTATACAACAGGCTGGCGAAAAGCAAACCTGCCGTTGTCGCCGTGCCGGATAATCTTATTACCCCGGAGGATGGAACAACCGAATCCGCCGGCAGTGAAAACAGCACGGATAACAGCGAACAGACAGCGCCGAATGAAACGGAAAGGTCGAACCGCTCCGATGCACAAACACCGAGCAGCTCCGCTGAGGCTTCTTCCCCTGCCGTGCAGCCTACACAAAGCACGACCGCCGAAACAAAAAAAGCGGCAACCATCGAGCTTTACGACAAACAGCCGGAGGATAACACTCCGTTCAATGTCACGAATATGTTCCCCGGCGACAGCGAAACAAAGTATTTCCGTGTTCGGGTATCTTACCACGATAAAGTAACCGTGCATTACAAAGCCGCCGTCCGAGAGGGCTATGAAAAACTCGCCGAGGTGCTGAAGGTCAAAATAAAACTGCTCACCACGGGTGAAACGATGTACGACGGCTTAATGAAAGATATGCCGAAGAGCGTCACATACAAATTAAGCTCCGCTGAAAGCACAACAACCGAACTCTACTATGAAATCACCGCATATCTCGACACATCGGTCGGAAATGAGTATCAGAACAAAGATCTGGTTGCCGATTTCAGCTGGTGGGTGGAAGAAACGGGCAATCTTGAACCGCCTCCGAAAACCGGCGACAACGCAAATATACTGTTGTGGGCTTGCCTTGCGGCGGCTTCCGGCAGCGTAATAATCCTCCTGCTCTTTACCCGCAGACGCAGAGAAGAAAAGGAGGAAAAAGAAAATGTCTGAATCCAAAACCGCGAAAAAGCTGACCGGCGGAATTGTCGCCATAATTATATTGGCAATCTGTCTTGCGGTTACGACATTCGCTCTTGTGTACGCTACCGTTTCGGTGGAAAACAATCTGTTCCGCACCGGAGAGGTGAAAATAAATCTGAATGACGGAGAACCGGTAATTCGCGAGCATGAATTCATCTTCGAGCCGGGTATGACGGTCATAAAAGACTTTTTTATCGAAAACGAAAGCACATGGGATGTTTACTACAAAATATATCTTGACGATGTTTCGGGCGGTCTTGCCGATGTGCTTGAAGTAACAATTAAGGACGGGAACAAGGTGCTTTACAGCGGCACGGCAAACGAGCTGACGCGGCAGAATGTCATCGCCGCAGATGATACACTGAAAATCGGCGAGCGCAGAGATTTAACCGTTGTGTTCCACTATCCCGAAAGCAGCGGCAACGACACGCAAAATCTCGACCTCACATTTACAATGTGCGCCGAAGCAACTCAGACAAAGAATAACCCGAACAAGCTGTTCGACTAAGGAGTAACGGAATGAAAGCATTAAAAATAATCCGAAATATATTTGTGTGGCTTCTGGTAGCCCTCGCCGTATGCATGATGATATTCACCATCGTATCGGTATCCACATTCGACCGTGCGGACAGAAACCTGTTCGGCTATAAGGCGTTCATCGTTCTGTCCGACTCGATGAAAGCGACAGATTTTGACGCAGGCGACCTTGTACTCGTCAAAGAGGTGGACTGCTCAACATTAAAGGAAGGCGACATAATCGCCTACACCTCACAGAACACCTCAAACTACGGCGAGACCGTTACCCATAAAATCCGCAAACTTACTGTCGACGCAAACGGCGAACCGGGATTTATAACCTACGGTACAACCACAGATACAGACGATGAAACAATCGTTACTTACCCTTATGTTTTGGGTAAATACCAAGGGCATATTCCGAAAGTGGGAACCTTCTTTCAGTTTCTTAAAACCACACCGGGATATATCGTCTGCATTCTGATTCCGTTCCTGATTCTTATTCTCTTAGAGGGTATCCGCTGTATCCGCCTGTTCCGTAAATACAAAGCCGAACAGCAGGCGGAGTTGAAAGCCGAAAGAGACAAAATAGAAGCCGAGCGTGCCGAAACTCAGCGTATGATGCAGGAACTGCTTGCAATGAAAGCACAGGCGGCGGCAAGTGGTACTGCGCCGAACAACCCGACAAATCTCAATCCGAGCGAAGAGATTTCCGATGAAAACAGCTCGAATAACGGCTCGGGTCTTAATTAAATAATTTCTTGAATTCTCCACACATATCCCTCAAGTCCTCTCACCTCGCGGAGGTGAGGGGCAATCAAAGGATACAAACAGGGTGAAAATCAAGCGTTGTGTCTTTTGATTGCTCAAGCAGCAAAAAGGTGTAAACACGGAGAACCGTGAGTACATATTTGTCATTGACAAAAATCTAAAAAAAGGAGGAAAACGAACAATGACAAACAGCAAAAATACCAAGAGAGCATTGGTCTCCAGCGCACTCGCAATCCTTATGTGCGTTGCAATGCTTATTGGTACCACATTCGCATGGTTTACAGATACGGCATCGACGGCTGTAAACAAAATTCAGGCAGGTACGCTTGACATCGCTCTCGAAATGAAAGACGGCGAGAACTGGGTAGATGCCGAAGGCAAGACTCTTGAATTCAAGAAAGCCGCAGAAGCACCCGCCGACGAAAAAGTCCTTTGGGAACCCGGCTGTACTTATGAGCTCCCCGAAGTTCGCCTTATCAACAACGGCAACCTCGCACTCAAGTACAAGATTCAGATCACCGGCATCAACGGCGACGCTAAGCTCAATGAGGCTATCGAATGGACCATCGGCGGACTTGACCTTGACACAGAAGGAACTCTTCTTGCAGGTAAAACTTCCGACGCTCTTACAATCAAGGGCCACATGAAGGAAGATGCCGGCAACGAGTATCAGGGACTTTCCATCGACGGTATCGCTATCACTGTTGTCGCTACTCAGTACACATATGAGTATGACAGCAACGACAATCAGTATGATGCAAATGCTACATACCTGAACACCGATGCCGATGGCAACATCCTCATTGGCTCAGCCGGCGATTTGCGTTATTTCGCCGCAACAGTGAATGCGGATAACAGCGTCTATGCAGGCAAAACCATTAAGCTGACAAGTGATATTGATCTCGGCGGTACAGAATGGACACCGATCAACATGACAGGCAGCGATGGTAATGAAGTTACCTTCGACGGCAACGGCAAGACCATTTCTAACTTCACAGTAAAAGCCTCTAAGTTTGTAAAAGGTACAGGCTTCTTTGGTACTGCAAACTGGGTAAATTTCAAAAATTTGACCATTGACAATGCTACTGTAGAAGGCTTCAGTCATGTTGGCGCAATTGTTGGACATGGAATGTGTACTACGATTGAGGGATGCACGGTGAAAAACTCCAATATCACCACATCCGTTTATAATGGTGATGAAGGCGACAAGGCAGGTGCAATTGCCGGATGGCTTGATGAAGGAACACATGGAGCGATAAACTGCACAGTCGATAACTGCACCGTTACGGGCTATCGTGACATCGGCGGTTTGGTAGGATATGCTGGAAACGGTAGTAACTCGACTGCGACTGTGACCGGAAATACTGTCAAGAATACAAATGTTGTTCAAAATCTTGATAACGATTATCAGAGCCCTACACCCACGACTGTTGAACAAGTTGTAGGCAGATATTACACGGGACTCGACCTTACTGGCAACACAGCAACAAATGTAACTATTAAATAGTTTGATAAGAATCCAATATCTAAGTCCTCTCCACCTTCGGGTGGAGGGGCAATCAAAGGGCATATCTATTCCGACGATGTGCCTTTTGATTGCTCAAACGCGAATACAAAGAAAGGAGCCGCAGACGGAATGGAACAAGACAGCACGGCGATTGTTATCGGGGTGGCTTTGTTGATTTTTTGCCTTATTGCCCTGATTGCTGTAAAAATCGCCCGGTTCTTTTCGAAATTCAGCAGAGAAGCACGGTACCTAATATGCGAAATGGACCGTGCCGGCGATTATGACGAATACCGCTATTGGCGCCGTGAACTGCGCTGTCATTACCTCTGCCTTATTCCGTTCGTAACCGAGCGCAATGTGATGAGAATATACCGCATTTTCTTTCACCGTGCCAAACACGCGGAAAAACGCTCGGACGGAATCGGTCATATTCTCGCTCCGTCCGTCATCGGCATTCTTCTCTGCGCCGTATGCTTATGCGGCGCAAGCTGGGCGTGGTTCACCGCAACCACATCTGCGGGAACCGTGAAAATTCAATCTGCAACTTACACTGTATCGGTAACGGCAAAACAGGGCGAAACCGATATATCAACAACCGCCGAAGACGGTATCACAACCGTTAGATTCTCTGCTGCCGGAACTTATACCGTCACACTCACGCCCACCGGCACCGCAAAGACCGGTTACTGCAAAATCACTTTTGACGGCACTGACTATTACACACCGCAATTGATTAGCGAAAGTTTCACCTTAACCGTAGGCGCCACCGCAAACACCGCCTTGACCGTCACGCCCCAGTGGGGCACATACTCCGGTACTGTCACAATTCAAAGCGGCGATGAAATCACCGCTGCCGGCTCAAATCAAAGCAACACCCAAACACCGGATAACAGCGTAACTAACGAGTCTGCTGCAGAGAGTGAAACCACCGAAACAGCGGAACCGACTCCCGAAACGACGGAAACTGTCACAACGGAAGCACCTTCGACAGAAACAACGCCCGAAACAACAGAATAAAAAGATTCAAGACGCAGTCGAGAAATCTCCTCCGCTGCGTCTTGCTTTTTGTTATGCGTATATAATCTCGCTGTTTACAATCTCCATCGCCCGATTGCGTATGTTATTCATCCTGCCGACCCAAGTCATCATATCATCGGCTTTCAGCTTTTCGTTAACATCTTCGACTTCCGCCATCTGTTTTACCAGCCGAGAGAACATCTCCTCCGCCTCTCGGTCAATATCCGCAAGATAACCGTTCAGCTTGCCGCTTGTGAGAAGGTCGGCGTAAAGCACTCTGTGTTTTTCTTTCAAATACCGCCTGTGCCGCTGCCCCCATATTCCAATCGGTTGTTGTTCTTTTTCCGGCAGCTTCAAGCAAGGCAAATA
>CAVDRT010000196.1:0-7817 GCA_963611445.1 bacterium | reverse complement strand
GGTATTATGTATGTCGGCGGATTACGCCGCTGATACCGCCGACATACATAATACCCGGTATTCCGAGATTGAGGTTGCCTGCTTTTTCGGTTATGATTTCACCCGTTGAGCCGAAAAGGAGCGGAATGCCCTGCATAACCGCACGCTGAACAAACGATGCTACCATTATTCTGCCTCCTTATGCGAATTGCGGAATTTAAGTGAGTAATTTATGAAAAACTCAGAGCCGATGATGAAGAAGATTATAATTCCCGTGATAATATCCGAAAAGGAATCGTTAAGTCCGAAAACGGTTGAGATTTCGATTGCTCCCTTTTGGAGGAAAACAATAAGGAGCGATGAAAGAATCATATAAACCGGGTTGAATTTTGCAAGCCACGAAACCATAATTGCGGTAAATCCGCGTCCGGCGGCCGTGTCACGGGTTATAGTGTGGTCGGTGCCGGAAACAAGCAAAAGCCCTGCAATTCCGCAGATGGCGCCCGACAAAATCATTGTTCTGATAATGACTTTTTTAACATTGATTCCGATATATTTCGCGGTGTTTTCGCTTTCACCGACAACGGAAATTTCATAACCCTGTTTGCTGTATTTAAGATAAACAAACATAAACACAGTAAGCGCCGCGACTATAATTATATTAAGAAGATAATCTTTTCCCCCGACAGAAGGCAGCCAGCCTGCTTCTGTGGCGCTGTTGATAACACCGATTTGTCCAGAGCCTTTGGGAACAGACCATTTATATGTAAAGTACGACACCAACTGAATGGCTATGTAGTTCATCATAAGTGTGAAAAGCGTTTCGTTCGTATCCCACTTCGCTTTGAAAATTGCGGGGATTACTGCCCAGACAGCGCCTGCAAGCATACTTGACACCACAATTAAAATCATAAGCAGGAAAGACGGAACTTTATTGCCGACAAGTATCATCAAAGACGCGGTTGCAAGACCACCGATAAGCACCTGACCTTCGGCGCCGATATTCCAAAAACGCATTTTAAATGCAGGGGTTACGGCAAGGGAGACGCACAAAAGCATTGCCACATTTTGCATAAGCCCCCAAATGCGTCTTTCTGTGCCGAATGCACCGTCAAACATTGTGGCAAAAACCATCAACGGATTTTGCTTTGTGAGAAGCACTGTGACTATCGAGGCAACGACAAGCGCCATCAAAACAGAGCCTATTCTGACAAGCCAGGACGCCCACCAGGGCATTGATTTGCGTTTGACAATATGGAAAAGCGGCTCGCGTGTTTTTTGAACAGTGTTTGACATCAATCTTCCCCTCCCTCAGAAACATTTTCTTCGTCAATTGTTCCGATCTTTGTCATAAGAAGCCCGATTTCTTCCTTGGAAGCCGTTCTCCCATCGACAATGCCGGTTATTTTGCCTGAGCCGACAACCATTATTCTGTCGCACAATTCAAGCAGAACATCTAAATCTTCGCCGACAAAAATAACAGCGGCGCCGTTTTGTTTTTGTTGATTCAGAAGATTATAGATTATATATGATGAGTTGATATCAAGACCTCTGACAGGATATGCCGCCATAAGCACAGTGGGCGACGCTGCAATTTCACGGCCGACAAGAACTTTTTGAACATTACCGCCCGAAAGTTGCCTTACAGGTGTTGTGGCACCGGGAGTAACAACTTCCAGGTCCTTGATTATCTTTTGCGCCAACGATTTCGGTGCTTTCCTTTCAAGGAACACAGAGTGACCTTTTGTATAACTGCGGAGCATCATATTATCAATAATATCCATATTTCCGACAAGCCCCATACCGAGCCTGTCTTCAGGTACGAAAGAAAGACGGACGCCGAGGTTTCTGATTTGCATCGGAGTTTTATCGCGAAGATCCTCGGTTTTGTCGGTTTTCGGATTATTGTAAAGTATTTCGCCGGAGCTCACCTTTTGAAGTCCGGCAATTGCTTCAAGAAGTTCTCTTTGACCGCTTCCCGCAATGCCTGCAATGCCGAGAATTTCTCCCGATTTTGCCGTGAACGAAATATCATCAAGCAATTTTACGCCGTCGCGGTTAATGCAGTTAAGATTTTTAACGATAAGCCTGTCTTCGGTATTTTTCGGCTCGGCTCTTTCGATATTAAGGTCGATTTTTTCGCCGACCATCATTTCGGTCAGTTCGTTTTCGTTTGTTTTTGCGGTCACGACCGAGCCGATGTATTTACCTTTTCTGAGAACAGCGACCTTATCGGAAAGTGAGAGAACTTCGTGCAACTTGTGGGTAATAATGATTATTGCTTTTCCGTCATCACGCATTTTCCTGAGAACGGTGAAAAGTTTTCTTGTTTCCTGAGGTGTGAGAACTGCGGTCGGCTCATCGAGAATAAGTATATCGGCACCTCTGTAAAGCGCTTTGATTATCTCAACGGTCTGCTTTTCGGAAACAGACATTTCATATATTTTTTTGTCCGGGTCGATTTCAAAACCGTATTGCTCGGCAATGTTCTTGACTTTTTGGGAAGATTTTTTTAAATCGTAACCGTCTTTTTCCTCAAGACCCAAAACAATATTTTCGGCAGCCGAGAAAACATCAACCAGTTTAAAATGCTGATGAATCATTCCGATTTTGCAATCAAACGCGTCTTTCGGCGATTTTATGACCACCTCTTTGCCGTCAACAAAAATCTGACCGCGGTCAGGAAAATAAATGCCCGCAATCATATTCATAAGTGTTGTTTTTCCGCTTCCGTTTTCACCGAGAACCGAAAGGATTTCACCACGGTTTATAGAAAGTGAAACATTATCGTTGGCAACAACATCGCCGAAAATTTTGGTGATATTTCTTAACTCAATTGCCGCTTCGCTCACAACATTACCCCCTAAAATAATTTTTAAAAGCACGCTGCTTTGCACGAAGAAAAAGCAAAGCACTTTTAAAAACTATTATATCAAAACAATTATGGCGGGGCAAAGTATGCCCCGCCTCTGGGTCAGTATGATTAGTCTTCGCTCAAAAGGTTGATACCGTCAATCTTAAGGTCGAAATAAGGAGCTGAGCGATATTCGGATTCGTGGAAGTATCCGTCGGAAACAACATTAGTATCCGGTGTGAATTTATCATCTGTGTCCACATCGGCTTTATGGCTTTCATCAACAGCTTTGCCGTCGACAGTGAATGTTGAAACATCGAACACATGAATGTCGCCGTCTTCAAGTTTCTTGGTGGCTTCTTTGATAGCGTCGGCAGTGCCTTTAGCGGCAACTTTTTCGTTAACATCGGTGAGAACAACAGAGCCTGTTGAAAGGTCGCCTGTCCAGTCGGCTTCTATTGCTTCGCCTTTTTCAACGCATTCAATCATATGTTTGAAGTAAGGAGTCCAGTCGATTCTTGAAGAAACGATGAAGGTTTTCGGGCAAGCGTCGAGTGTGCTTCCGTTATACGAAACATTGGGAACACCTGCATTTTCACAAGCGGTCGGAGCGCCCATTGAATCGGCGTGCTGGCTTATGAGTTTGCATCCGTTGTTGATAAGATTTGTTGCGGCTTCTTTTTCAAGTGTCTCGTCATACCAAGATTTTGTAAATCTTACATCCATAGTAACTGACGGGCAAACCGATTTAGCGCCGAGGTAGAAAGAGGTGTAGCCTGAAATAACTTCGGCATAGGGGAAAGCACCGACATAACCGATTTTAGCCTGTTCGGCAGTAAAATCGCCTGCTTCAATCATTTCTTTGAGTTTCATACCTGCAGCGATACCTGCAAGATATCTGCCCTCATAGATAGAAGCGAAAGCATTGTGGAAGTTGTCAAGTTTTTCGGTGTGAGCGGTTGTTCCGGTTGCGTGGCAGAACTGAACATCTTTAAATTCTTTGGCAGCCTTAACAATATACTCTTCGTGACCGAAACTGTCAGCAAAAACGATGTCGCATCCACGGTCAGCAAGGTCGGCAGCAGCATCATAGCACTCATTGCTCTCGGGAATATTTGTTTTTTCAACATATTCAACACCGAGGTCTTTACAAGCCTGTTTTGCAGCGTTCATAAAGTTGAGGTCGTAGGTTGAGTTTGCGTCGTGCAAATAGATGAAACCTACCTTGAGTTTGCCGTCTTTTGTGTTCTTGTCATTTGAGCCGCAAGCCGCAAAGCTCAGCACCATAACAAGAGCGAGGACCAATGCTAATACTTTTTTCATTGTGCTTTCCTCCGATAAATAATAAAATATTTATATAACCCCTCGGGGCAATATACACAATCAATTGATAAATTCAATGCCGTCTTCGGGTGACATTGAAGCTATCCGTGCAAGCGACTCGACGCGCACACCCTTTTTTCTCAAAGCGTCGCCGCCGCCCTGAAATCCTTTTTCAATGGCGCAGGTGCAGCCGGCAAGTTTTGCGCCCGACTGTTCAACAATATCAATGAGCCCTTCAAGCGCCTTGCCGTTTGCCAAAAAGTCGTCAACGATAACCACGCAATCGTCTTTTGTCAGATATTCTTTCGGAACAACGACATTGTAACTCTCTTTATGCGTATAAGAATAAACCTCTGTTTTATAAACATCACCGCTGACATTTGCGCTTTTGCCTTTTTTCGCAAACACGGCGGGAACGCCCAGCGCAGTGCCCGCGACAACCGCAATTGCAATCCCCGAAGCCTCAATCGTCAGGACTTTGGTGACATTGCAGTCCTTATAAATACTTTTTATTTCTTCGCCGATTTTGCCCAGAAACTCAACATCAAGCTGCTGATTGAGAAAAGAGCCGACTTTGAGAATGTTTCCGGGAAGAACCTTTCCGTCTTTTATTATTTTTTCTTCCAAAGCTTTCATAAAGCCCTCCGAATTTATAAAAAAGAAAAAACAGACTTAAAATTTAAGTCTGCTTACCGATATACGGAACAACAACAAGAACGCAAACAAAAACATCCGCGAAATCTCATAGTCATTCCAGTCAACCAATAGTCGCTGCTGTGGCGCTGCGGTAGAAACATTTGGGCCATTTATCCAAACCTATATCGGTGAGCTGTTAAATTTTCAAATTTAAGTGATTACAATAATGATTATATATCGACATAAAAAATATGTCAAGTGTTAATAATGTAATAACTTTTTGTAAAAGAAAAGTGTATTTTGTCAATTCTTAACAAAAACCGTCACTTTCCCTGCTGATGGCACCATATTTTCATAACCAGAGAATGAGGCAGCAGTTTTGCCGCCAGCGCCTGACATTTGTTTGCAAAACCGCAAACGGAAACCGCCTTCCCTTTTTCGGCATCTTTCAGCGCGGTTTTGACGACATTTTCGGCAGTCAGAAAGCGGGCGTAGTATTTAACCGTGTCGTCTGTAACGGCGCGGTCGAAAAATTCGGTTTTTACCCAAAACGGACAAACCGCCGTCACGGTGATATTTTCCTTTTTGAGTTCAACACCGAGCGACCGTGAAAAACTCAGAACAAACGCTTTTGTTGCCGCGTAGACATTTATATAAGGCACCGGCTGAAATGCGGAAATTGATGACATTTCGATTATTTTTGCACCGCTTTTCATAAACGGCAAAGCGGCATAGGTCATTCCGACCAGCGCTTTGCAATTAAGGTCTATCATACTGTATTCTTCTGTGAGGGGAATATCCGTGAAATTTCCGAACTTGCCGAATCCGCCGGCATTTACAAGCAGCCTGACATCGGGGTTTTCGCTTTCGAGTTTTTCTTTATATATATCGATTGAATCGCTGTCCGTTAAATCAAGAGGTATAGGCTTAACAATCGCTCGTGTTTTGGCTTTGAGTTCATTTAAGCGATTTTCGCGCCTTGCAATAACCCATATTTCATCAAGATTATAATTTCTGTCGATTTGATAAACAAATTCTCTGCCCATACCCGACGAAGCGCCTGTAATCACCGCAATATTCATTGAATTTCTCCTTTTTTGCAAATATTTTTAACACCCGACGAAATCACCTTTTCAAAATCAAGTCCGTACGGATTTTTTAAGCCGTTGCTGACCGTCTCGCAAATGCAGCGGTATGTGAATTCGCCTGCCGCTTCAACCGCCGATACAGGAGATAAGCCTTTAAGCATAAGTCCGCAAAGTGCCGCTGCGAAAACATCGCCGCTTCCGTGAAGCCTTTTATCCGAATATTTTCTCGGGAAAACCTCGAAATCCGCGCCGTCGAAAAACACATCGGAAATAAGTCCGCCGCCGTCCAAAACACCTGTAACAGCAACCGCTTTCGGACCTAAACTCAAAAGTTTTCGGCATACATTTTTCATTGCTTTGTTGTTCATCGAAGGCGAAAACTCGGTTTCGGTCAACAGGCACGCCTCGGTCAAATTCGGCGTAATAATATCCGCATTTTCCAAAAGTGTTCTCATTTTAGGCGGAAGGGTTTCGTTAAACCCGGAGTAGAGTTTCCCGTTGTCCGCCATCACGGGGTCGACCAGAACAAATTCAAAATCCGTGCGGTGCCTGTTTATATATTCGCGGCAGATATCAATTTGTCCGGTGCTTGCAAAATAACCTGTCATAACCGCGTCAAACCGAAGATTATGCGACTCCCATATATTTAATATTTTTTGCATTTCCTCCGTCATATTCAAAATCGAATAATCTTCAAAAACGGCGGTGTGCGCAGAGAGAACAGATGTCGGCAAAACAGCCGCCTCTGCTCCGAAAGCGGAGAGAACAGGCAAATCAACCGTCAGCGAACATTTGCCGAAACAGGACAAATCGTTGATTGCCAGAATTCTTTTCAATTGTTTGATTTTTTCGCCCATTTCACATTTCTCCCCAAAAAAGCAGCTGCCGTTTTTATTGAAACACAATTTTATTATAATTGATTTTCGCCCAAGGTCAATCATTAAATGCTTGCGGCAGCAACCTGAATTGATTTTTCCTGAATTCGATCAGCCCTTCATCTCTCATAGCCGAGAGTTCTTTTGAAAGCGCACTCCTGTCCACACCGAGATAGTCCGCCATTTGATAACGATTAAAAGGAATTTTAAAGCTGTTGCTGTCGTTTTTTATCGATTCGGCTTTTAAATACGCCGTGACCTTAGCCCGTATTCCTTTCGGCGCCGTACAAAAAATGCGTCTTGAAAGCGTGAGATTTTTATTTGCCGACATCAACAAAAGATTTTTAAGTGTTTTGAACCGCCACGGGGCATTTGCCGGATTGTCTTTTAAAATCCCGTCAAGATTCACAAAAAGAATCAGCGACTCCTCACTGCACACCGCGTCAACCATAAGCGGCTCACCGCACAGAGCATATGTTTCGGCGAATATACCGCCGTTGCCCACGCGGCTTAAGATGCTTTTTTTGCCCTCGGGGTCGACCGTTTCAATCATAACGCCGCCCGTGAGAACAACTCCCGCTTCCCTCACGCATTGACCGGTACCGAAAACCACCTCACCCTTGGAAAAACGGCGCTCACGCAAATATATTTTTTGCTCTTTTTGCGTGAATTCATCTTCGGTTATTCCGTTAAATAAAAACAAGTCCGAAATTTTCATTTTGCCTCCGAAATTATAAATTAAAAATATTTTGAAATTTTGTTGTTTAAACAACCGAATTGTTTAGTTTAGTATACTATAATACAAACAACAAATCAAGAAAAGAGGTAAATATATGATAAGAAAAATAATCAGCATAGACAAAGAAAAATGCAACGGGTGCGGCGCTTGTGCAAATGCCTGCCACGAGGGCGCAATCGGAATGATAAACGGCAAAGCGGAACTCCTTAGAGACGATTATTGCGACGGACTCGGAGACTGCCTCCCCGCCTGCCCTGTTAATGCAATTTCCTTTGTTGAGCGAGAAGCGGCGGCTTATGATGAAGAAGCGGTCAAGAAAAATA
>CAVDRT010000195.1:0-4226 GCA_963611445.1 bacterium | reverse complement strand
GCAACGACCAAAGCCGCTCCCCCTCTCAAATCGGTTGCGCGGGTTTTTGCACCGTAAAGAGTCGGAGTTCCCTCAATCACCGCAACCTTACCGACCACCTTGATTTTTGCGCCGAGTCTTTTAAGTTCATCGACAAATTTATATCTGTTTTCAAATATATTTTCGATAAACATTGATGTTCCCTCAGCCGTGCAGGCAGACGCCATAAACGGCGGGCAGGCGTCGGTTGGGAAACCCGGATATACCATTGTGTTGACCTTTTCAACCTTGCGTGGCCTTTCGGGCGGGAATATTTTAACGCTTCGGTCGCAGAATCTGAACCGACAGCCCATTTCTTCAAACGCAGGAATACAAGGTAAAATGTGCTCTTTAATAATATTATCGACACAAAGCCGACTGCCCGTTGCCACAGCCGCGGAGAGATATGTGGACGCAACTATTCTGTCCGGAATCACGGTGTGCTCGGTCGGGTGAAGAGCATTGACCCCCTCGATTATCACAGTGGGTGTGCCCGCTCCTTTAATTTTGGCACCGCATTTGCAAAGGAAATCGCAAAGGTCCTCGATTTCGGGCTCCCGTGCACAATTTCTGGCAGTGACGACCCCGTCGCACAGCACCGACGCCAAAATTATATTTTCTGTCGCGCCGACGCTCGGAAAGTTAAGCGTTATATCTGCCCCGTGAAATCTGCCGTTTTTCAAAACGCAGTCAAGGTATCCGTTTTGTTCGGTGATTTCAAGCCCCATTTTTCTGAGCGAATCGATATGAATATCTATCGGTCTCGGGCCCAACTCACACCCGCCGGGGGCTGACAGTTTCGCACAACCGCACCGCGAGGCGATAGCTCCCAAAAACACAATTGATGAGCGCATTTCGCGCATAAGCGAATCGGAAATAACGGAACAGCTGAGACTTGAGGCGTCGACCGTTGCGGTATCTTCCTCAAATTCGGTTTTGCAGCCGAGGTCTTCGAGAATTTTGAGCGAAATATCAACATCGGACAAATGCGGACAATTATGTAATACCGTTTCACCGTCAATCAAAAGTGTTGCGGCAAGCAACGGCAGGACGCTGTTTTTTGCCCCTGTGACGGAAATGTTGCCTGCAAGTTTTCGTTTACCGTTAACAATCAGCCTCGGCATAATCGAACACCACCAAAAAAGGAATCGGACAAAAGCCACAGTTCATATTATGCTGACGCTTAAAAAGTGTGATTTATATGGATAAAAGCCGCTCAATAACCCTCAAAATACGCTCATTTGCGTCGTTTATCGCCAAATCGCGGGAATTTGAAGACATCGTCCTTAATTTGTTTTTATCAAACAACAACTCATAAACCGCTGACTTGAGAACTTCCGCCGTCAAGTCTTTTTCTTCAATCACTTCTGCGGCGCCGTGGTTTTTGAGCGACATTGCGTTATGGAACTGGTGATTTTCCGCAACATACGGCGACGGAATTATTATTGCGGGTTTGCCGCACGCAGCCAATTCACTCAAAGTCATTGCGCCGCCCCTGCAAACCACCAGGTCAGCCGCCGCCAACATATCATTCATATTGTTTATATATTCGCTGATATGTACGGTTTCCGATTCAGGGGACAGCCCCTTCGATTTAAGTTCTGCGAGCATTGTTTTATAACCGCTTTTGCCCGTGCCGTGATAATGATGATACCTGCCGCCGTTATCACCGATAAGTCCGACCGCCGCACGGTTGAGAGCCGCGGCGCCGAGGCTGCCGCCGAAAGACAAAAGCATCGGTTTATCGTCCGAAATCCCAAGTCTTTCTTTTGCCGCCTTTTTATCCGTGTGCAGAATTTCCCCTCTTATCGGATTGCCGGTTATGATGGCGGGGTTTTTGCATTTAAGATATTTTTTGGCTTCGGGGTATGCCAACATAACGGCGTCAACTATCGGTGCCAAAAGTTTGATTGTGACGCCTGGATAAGCGTTTGATTCGTGCGCCGCGGTTTTTATGCCTATTTTTGCTGCTTCTCTGAGCACGGGTCCCGAAACATAGCCGCCGGTGCCGAACACCAAATCGGGTTTTAACTGTTTGAGAAGTTTCTTTGAAGTGTGCGACGCGGTCACTGCCTTTGCGGCAGCCGAAATGTTTCTTTTGAAAGCCTTGAAAGATATTTTTCTTTGAAATCCGGCAACATCGACCGAATAGAAATCATAGCCTGCGGCTGGCACAAGTTGTGCTTCAAGTTTGCTTGCCGTTCCAATATAACTGATTTTTGCGTCGGGATATTTTTTCTTTATGTAACCTGCAACAGCAAGCGCAGGATTTATATGGCCGGCTGTTCCGCCGCCGGTAAATAATATATGCAAATGAACTCCTCCTTCGGCTCTTGTCAGCCTAAACCTTTTGCATATTGCAGCTTCGCGAAACCGAAAGCACAACGCCCATTTCACAAAGCAATATTAAAAGCGATGTTCCGCCGTAACTGAAAAACGGCAAACTGATTCCGGTGTTCGGCACAGTGTTTGTAACCACGAGAATATTGAGCACCATTTGAAGACCGACCTGAAATGTGAGCCCCACCGAAAGAAGAGAGCCGAATTTGTCGGGTGCTTTTGCCGCAATCATAAATCCGCGAAGGACAAGAATACAAAACAAAAGAATGATGACCATTGCTCCGACAAAACCGAGTTCTTCGCACACGACAGCAAAAATGAAATCATTGTGCGGCTCGGGTATCCACAAATATTTTTGACGCGATTGACCGATACCTCTGCCGAGTATTCCGCCCGAGCCTATGGCGAGAAGCGACTGTATCGTTTGAAAGCCTTTGCCGCTTGCGTCCGACCATGGGTCAAGCCAATACTGCAATCTGTCCGACGCATAGCCTACCAGATAGAAAAGCGAAACTCCCCCGAGGGCGGCGCCGCCGAGAAGTCCTGTGACGATATACTTCTTTTTGAGCCCTCCGACTATCATAAGCGTTATTCCGATTATGAAAATAAGCAGCGTCGCGGACAAATGCGTTTCAACGACGACCAAGACGCAGACAAGCGCCAAAAGTCCCAAAAGAAGAAATGAGAATTTTAAATCCCCCATTTTTTTATAGTTGCTTGAAATGAGGTGAGAAAAAAGAAGAATTATCGAAAATTTTGCAATTTCGGACGGCTGGAAATTTATCGGTCCCAGCACAATCCACCTTTTAACATCGGTGTTTGACATTTGAGGCGGCAAAATCAAAAGCACAACCAGCAAAACAATCGAAACGAAATAAGCCGCCCACGATATTTTTTTAAGCCAATGATAATTTATTCTTGAAATGACAAGCATTAAAAGCACACCGGCGACCACGAAAACCGCCTGTCGTTTTATAAACTTGTAACTGTCACCGTAGACCGAAAGAGCAAAGGCGTAACTTGAAGAAAAAAGCATTATAAGACCGATCACAAGCAAAATCATCAGCACGGCAAAAAATGAAATATCCATTTTGCCGTCTTGCCAGAAAGACGGTTTGATTTTTTGGATTTTATTCTTTTTCATCTCAAAGCCCCCTCTCTCTATTATTTCACAGTCGGTTATCAACCGAAACGAATCAATAAAATCATCAAAACGGAGCCGAGCACTGCAACCGCCGAAAATGCGAAAACAATTTTTTCTTCGCTCCAACCGAGCATTTCAAAATGGTGGTGGATAGGTGCCATTTTGAAAAGCCTTTTTTTAGTTCTTTTATAATGTGCAACCTGAAGAATGTCCGAAAGCGCTTCCAATAAATAAACTATTCCCGAAAGAATGAGAAGAATCGGTCTGCCTATCCCGAAAGCGAGAGCCACAACCACACCGCCGAGGAACATTGAGCCTGTATCGCCCATAAATACTTTTGCGGGGTGTGAATTCCACATCAAAAAACCGACCAAAGCGCCTGCAACCGACGCAGACAAGAGGTTGACGGCGGAAAAGCCCAAAATGCTTGACGCTATCATAAACGCGCAGCAAACCACAATCGTGACCGATGACGCAAGTCCGTCCAATCCGTCGGTCAGGTTTACGGAATTCGTGAAACCGTAAACGAAGAAGAGAGCAATCGGCCAAAAAAGCAAGCCGAAACCGCTTGTTATATCAACATCGCCGACAAAGGGAATCCAAGTCGACGACATTCCGCCGAGCAAAAGACTCACGAGAAACGCGGCGGCAACCGCAAACTGAAGAAGTGTCTTTTGCCTTGCCGTCAAACCGAGATTTCTCTTTTTCACAACCTTGATATAGT
>CAVDRT010000194.1:0-7216 GCA_963611445.1 bacterium | reverse complement strand
CTGTGTAATAAAGATTTGAAGTGTGCTGGATTTTTTTAAGTTGCGAATAAACGGCGTTCACCCAGTCCTCATCTGCGGCGCCGAAAGTGTTGACCGCAATCCCCGAGCCCAAATCGATATATTCTTTACCGTTTTCATCATAAAGCAGGGAGCCTTTGCCGCCCGTTATCACAACAGGAAAACGCGCATATGTTCCCGCAATATATTCCGAATCTTTTTCCTTAACGCTTTTCATCTTTGTCACCTGTCACCATAGTTCCGGCACCCTCGTCGGTCAACGTTTCGATGAGCAGCGCGTGCGGAACTCTTCCGTCCATTATAATAACTTTTTTAACCCCTCTGTGTATTGCGTCAATGCAGCATTCCACTTTGGGAATCATTCCGCCCGAAATCGTGCCGTCTTCAAAAAGGTCTTCCGCTTCGTCAATACTTAAGCACGGAATCAAGGATTTTGCGTCGTCCTTGTCTTTGAGTATTCCGGCAATGTCGGTCATCAAAACAAGTCTCTCCGCCCCGAGAGCCCCTGCGATATAAGCGGCGGCGGTGTCGGCGTTTATGTTATAGACATTCCCTTTCATATCACAGCCGACGGTGGAAACCACGGGGATATAATCGTCCTTAATCAAATCAAAAATGGGACCCGCATTGATTTTTGTGATTTTGCCCACAAACCCCAGCCTGTCGTCCTTTGTTTCAGCCTCGATAAGATGTCCGTCCATTCCCGAAATCCCCATCGCCTTGCCGCCGTTAATTTGCAGCAAATTAACAAGATTTTTGTTCACTTTTCCGGCAAGAACCATTTGAACTATTTCGGCGGTTTCGTGGTCGGTCACACGCAGCCCCTCGACAAATTCCGACTTCTTGCCGATTTTTTGGAGCATTTCGCTGATTTCCGGTCCGCCGCCGTGCACAAGCACAACCTTTACGCCGATAAGTGAAAGAAGAACAATATCTTCCATAACCTGCTCTTTCAGGTCTTCGTTTATCATTGCGTTTCCGCCGTATTTAATTACGACCGTTTTTCCGTAATATTTTTTTATGTAAGGCAACGCCTGGGTCAGCACCTCTGCACGCTGCGCGTTTGTTATATCAACCGACATTTTGTCTTCCCCCCTTTATCAGGTGCGGTAGTCTCCGTTTATTTTAACATAATCGTATGTAAGGTCGCAACCCCAAGCGGTCGAATAAAATTCACCCGAATTGAGTTCGACCGCAATTTCGATTTCTTCTTCCGACAAAATCTCTTTTGCTTTTTCCTCGCTGAACGGTATTCCCGCGCCGTTTTTGCAAACCGCAATTTCGCCTTTCTTTGATTTAAAAGAAACATCTATTTTGCCGACATCAACCGCGGCGCCCGAATAACCGATAGCGCAAAGCACACGCCCCCAGTTTGCGTCCGAGCCGAACATCGCCGCCTTTGTGAGCGAAGAACAAACAACAGATTTTGCCACAGTCTTTGCAATTTTTAAAGTTTCGGCACCCGTAACTTTACATTCAATAAGTTTTGTCGCGCCCTCTCCGTCCGCCGCAATTCTCCTGCACAGATAAACATTGACGGTGTTGAGCACTTTCATAAATGTTTTGAAATCTTCGTTTTCTTCGGTGATTTCGGGATTTTCCGCCATACCGTTTGCCAAAACCGTCACCATATCATTTGTGGAAGTGTCGCCGTCCACGCTTATCATATTAAATGTGTCGGCAATATCGCCCGAGAGCGCTTTTTGAAGCATTTCGGAGGATATGGCGCAATCGGTGGTTATAAAAACAAGCATTGTCGCCATATTTGGGTGAATCATTCCCGAGCCTTTTGCAATACCGCCGATTTTGCAAACCTTTCCGCCGATTTCAAAACTCACCGCAATTTCTTTCACCTTGGTGTCGGTGGTCATAATCCCCTCGGCGGCGTCCCGGCTGCCGTTTTGCGACAGCGCCGAAACAAGCGGACCTATCCCGTCTTTTATCGGGGCAATGTCAAGCGGCTGACCGATAACACCCGTTGACGCAACGACAACATCTTCGGGCGAAATATTCAATTTTTCACCGAGCAGTTTCGCGGTTTCGTTTGCAATTTCAACACCGTTTGCATTGCAGGTGTTGGCGTTTCCGCTGTTGCAGATTATCGCCTGCGCCGTTCCGTTTTCAAGGTGGTTTTTGGTCACTTCAAGCGGCGCGCCTTTCACCAAATTGGTGGTATAGACCGCTGCGGCGGACGCAGGTTTCTCACTTAATATAAGTGAGAGGTCGCGTTTTGTGCGGTTTTTCCTGATTCCGCAATGAACGCCTCCTGCTTTAAACCCTTTTGCGGCACAAACTCCGCCGTCAATAAATTCGAATTTCATCTCCATATAAACAACCTCACAAATCAAGTCCCTCTGTTTCGGGAAGTCCCAAAACAATATTCATACATTCCACCGCAGCGCCCGAAGCGCCTTTGCCCAAATTATCATATCTTGAAATAAGCAGGATTCTGTCGCTGTTTCCGGCAACCGAAATTTCCATACTGTCTTTCCCCGAAAGACGGGCGGCGGAAACAAAACCGTTTTCATCGAAATCTTCTTTATATTTCACAATCGATCCGCTGTATTTTTCTTTGTATATTTTTTTGATATCGTCCGCCGTGCCGTTTATCATACTTTTAAAAATCGGCACCGTCACGGTCATACCGCTGTAAAAATCGGCAACAACAGGCGAAAAGAGCGGCGCATTTTGAAGCCCGCAAACCGCTGCTATTTCGGGCAGATGTTTGTGATTTTGCCCGATTCCGTACTGCCTCGGCGCGCAGAGCATCGGGTCTCTGTCGGCGGATTCATATTCTGCAATCATCTTTTTTCCGCCGCCGCTGTACCCCGTCACCGAAAAGCAGGTGAGTTCGGTGCTTTTTGAGATAATTCCCTTTTCAACAAGCGGATAAACCAAAGAAATAAAGCCGCTTGCATGGCAGCCGGGAACGGCAATTTTCTTTGCCTCGGCGATGTTTTTTCTCCGCTTCTCGGAAAGTTCGGGAAAACCGTATTGCCAGCCGGGCGCTGTTCTGTGAGCGGTGGAAGTGTCGAAAATCACGGTTTTGTCATTTTCAAGCATTGAGACCGCCTCAACCGCCGCCGCGTCGGGAAGGCACAGGAAAACAATGTCCGCCCCGTTTATTGCAGCCTTTCGCGCGGCTGCGTCCTTGCGTTTTTCTTCACTCAATATGTTAAGTTTTATGTCAGGGCGTTTCTGAAGTCTTTCAAATATCCGAAGTCCCGTTGTTCCGGCGCTGCCGTCGATAAACACATTAACCATTTGCTCTCCCCCAGAATAAATTAGTTATAACACAGTATTCACAAACTTTGTTGCATATTTTAATTTTTATGCATAAATTATAGCATAACTTGAATATTTATGCAACAGTTTTTTTGACAATACAAACATTTTATTTCATTGCACATATACCGCCCGATTCAGCGGAGTATTTTGTGCATATTTTTAAAATACCAATTCGGTTTTTTGACTGTCCGCGCAAAAAAATTAAAAAATTTTTCAAAAACCTATTGACAAATGAATTTTTTTATGATAGATTGTTAAAAAATTAATAACGCAAACAAACCTTTGATTAAGAGTAGTAACCAATAACAAATGTCTCAAGAGAGTTGCGGACGGTGTGAGCGCAGCGGCAGATGTATCGGCGAATGGACTTATGAGGGCGACCGAACAGTTCTGTTGAACTTAGTAGCAATCGACGGCAATCGCGGCCGTTACCGAGCGAACCGTATGTCAGTACGGCTGAGTGGGTGTATTTTACATCAATTTGGGTGGCACCGCAGTTAAATTAGTATTTAACCTGTCCCAAAGATTTCCGCAAAGGAAGTCTTTGGGGCAGTTTTTGTTTTTCGGAGGAATTGAAAATGATTATTTTAAAAGAACGATGGCGATGGCAAAGCCGATAATATTTCAGCAATCCAAACAATACAATTTTACATTATTAAAACAAACAGTAACCGAAAGGGGTAAACAAAAATGAAAAAATTTATAAAAATAATCGCAGTAATCACAGCCGCATTGATGACCGTCCTCTGCTTCGCAGGATGCGGACAGAAAGAAAACAAAGAAAACAAAAAACTTAAAATCGGAATTATTCAATATATGAGCCACCCGTCGCTTGACAACTGCTACAAAGGCGTTAAAGAAGCACTCGACGCTTCCGGTCTTGACTATGAAGAAGACTTCCAGACAGGCTCCAGCGCCTCGGCGGATTCCGATTGTGCAAACTTCGCTAAGAATATGGTTTCGTCAAACTGCGATATGATTATCGCAATTGCAACACCGGCAGCTAAAGCCGCTTATGCCGCCACTGCCGACACGGACATTCCGGTTATATTCTGCGCGGTATCCGACCCGGTTGCGGCAGAACTTGTCAAATCAAACGATGAGCCCGGCGACCTCTGCACAGGCACTTCCGATGTTCTTGACCTTAAAGCACAGGTTGACCTTATCAAGTCATTCCAGCCCGATGTTAAATCAGTCGGCATACTTTACACATCATCTGAAGACAACTCAATCACCAACCTCGCCGCTTTCCAGAAAGTTTGCGATAAAAACGGAATACAGGTTGTCGCCACTGCCGTTCAGAGCGCGTCGGACATTCCCTCAGCCGCCGAAGACCTTGCGTCAAAGGTTGACTGCATCAACAACTTCACCGACAACAATGTCGTCAATAACCTTTCGGTCGTTTTGAGCGCCGCAGACAAATACAACATTCCGGTTTACGGCTCTGAAGAAGAACAGGTTAAAAACGGCTGCCTCGCTTCAATGTCAATCGACTATGTCGCCCTCGGAAAAGTCACAGGTAATATGGCAGTTGATGTTTTGAACGGCTCAGACGCCGCGAAAATGGCGGTTAAGACAATAACCGACGCAACACCTGTTATAAACAAAGAGGTTATGAACAAACTTTCATACACTCTCCCCTCTGATTATTCAAACGCAACTTTTGTTGAAAACAACTGATTTTAAAGTTCGGCGGGAATCGGCGCTCAAGCAGCGCTCATCTCCCGCCGCTTTCTTCAAATATTTCTTAAAGGTGGATTACTATGCTTAACATACTGAGCACATTTGAAGTATTCCTCGAAACGGGACTTGTTTTTTCGATTATCGCAATGGGGTACTATGTTTCATATTATATACTTGATTTTCCCGACCTCACGGTTGAGGGAACTTTCGTTTCGGGCGCTGTCACATTCGGACTTTTGGCAAAATCGGGCATAAACCCGTGGTTTGCGCTTTTCTGTTCGTTCATAGTCGGGTGTGTTTTCGGTGCCGTCACCGGTGTGCTCCATGTTAAACTCGACATTAAGCCGCTGCTTTGCGGAATTTTGGTTTCAACCTCGCTTATAACCGTCAATCTTATTTCAACTTCCGCCGGAACGGCAAAAGATTTCACGGGGCAAAGCAGTTCTTCAATCTCATACGGCAGAATTGTTGAAACACTGCACGACAGATTTTTCGGCGACTTTGTTCCGCCGAGGGTCGAAAACATCGTGCTCAGAGATTTGCTCATTTTCTTTGTTGTTGCGGTTGTTTGCAAAATTCTTTTGGACCTCTATTTTAAATCCAAGAACGGGCTGCTTCTTCGTGCCGCAGGCGATAACGAACAATACACCAAAATGCTCGCTGTCGACCCAGGAAACAGCAAGATAATCGGTCTTGCAATCGGCAACGGTTATGCCGCTGTCGCAGGCGCGCTTTATACGCACATAAGCGGCAATGTCAATCAAAGTATGGGAATCGGCACAATAGTCATCGGTCTTGCCTCTTTGATTATAGGAATGTCGCTTTTAAAAGGCGTCCGCTTTATGAAACCGACAACAAAGGTGATTATCGGTGCGGTGCTTTATCAGGCGTGTCTGACAATAGCGCAAAAACTGGGCGTTCCGAGCGCATACAATAAACTGATAATGGCAGTCATATTCACTGTGGCGCTTGTTTTAAGCAGTAAATCAAAAAGCAAAGGCGGTGTTTCGGGTGTTAGAGCTTAAGAACATTTACACCTATTTCAACAAGGGAACGGTCGACGAACTGGCGCTGTTCAAAGATTTCAATTTCAATGTTTCAAAAGGTGAATTTGTTTCAATCGTCGGCTCCAACGGAAGCGGCAAAACAACACTTTTGAATCTGATTTGCGGAACGCTGAAACCCGACGCCGGCAGCATTGTTTTTAAAGGCGCCGACATCACAAAACTCAGCGAATACAAAAGGGCAAAAAACATCGGAAGAGTTTTTCAGGACCCGAAGATGGGCACTTGCCCCAGTCTCACGGTGCTTGAAAACTTTGCACTGGCTGACAACAAAAACAAATCATACGGTCTGACCTCGGCAATTTCCGCAAAAAGAATTTCTTATTACAAAGAACTTTTGAGTTTTTGCAATATGGGGCTTGAAGACAGGATAAATGTTCCGGTCGGGGTTTTGAGCGGCGGTCAGCGCCAAGCCATTGCTTTGGTCATTGCAGGAATGACCGATGTTGATTTGCTCATTCTCGATGAACACACGGCGGCGCTTGACCCGAAATCATCGGAAAGAATAATGGAACTCACAGATAAACTCGTCAAAGAGAAAAATCTCACGGCGGTTATGGTCACGCACAATCTGCGTTTTGCAACCGAATACGGCAACCGTCTTGTTATGATGCATGCCGGAAATGTTATAATCGACAAAAAAGGCGAAGAAAAACAAAATTTGCAGGTTTCCGATTTGCTTGACAGTTTTAACAAAATCAGCATTGAATGCGGAAATTAACACAATTCCAAAAAACTTACGACCGTTTAAGCGGAAATTCCGTTTAAACGGTTTTTTGTGCTTATTTTAACAGTGACCGAGTGACAAGCAGCCTCATATTATAAATTTGAGGGGATATGCTCCTCACACCGATAAGGAGGCTTAAAAATGAATACACGAAATATGTGCGAAAGTTATCGTGATGCAATAGAAGGAATACAAAACAACCCGATTCGAGTATCAAATGACTGCCAATGCGGTTGCAGAAAAAACGGAAATGTTATTATAAATGTCAATTCAGGCCCGACCGGACCGACAGGACCCCAAGGTCCAACCGGCTCTCAAGGACCCATAGGACCTCAAGGCCCGATAGGCGCGACGGGCGCAACAGGGCCCACAGGTCCGACAGGTGCCGCAGGTGCCACGGGTGCAACAGGAGCCACGGGTCCGACAGGTGCCGCAG
>CAVDRT010000193.1:0-16214 GCA_963611445.1 bacterium | reverse complement strand
GTCTTTATTCAATACCGTGCGAGAGCGCCGTTCAGTGTTATTCGGGAATAGAAGAACTTTTGCGGAATAACGAAGCAAATAAACTTTCAAGCGAATATCTTGAAGCACTTTCGAATGATAACGCCGAGCGTGCCGAGCATATTTCGAGAAAAATCGAAAACATATCCGATGAAAAGCAAAAAGCCGCGCTTATCAGAGCAATGGCGCTTATGCTCCGCGATAAATATGACATTAACTACTCCGATATAATCAAACAGTCCCGGCTGTGGGCGGGCGGCGTTGACAACGACGCGCTGCTTCGTGAAATTCTCACGCGAAGTTCCGCCGACCTTTCATCAAACCGTTATCTTGTCGCAGGAATAAAAAATTATATCAATCGCAATTTTGCATCCGAAATATCGGTGGCGTCGGTTGCCGCCGCCCTTTCGATGAATCCGAGTTATCTCGGCCGTATGTTCAAAAACGAAACGGGCGAAAAATTGGTCGATTATATTTTCGGCGTCAGAATTCAAAAGGCAAAGGATATGCTGTCTGAGGGGAAACATACCGTCCGCGAGGTTGCTCTTTCGGTCGGGTATAACCAAATTAAATATTTCGGTGTTGTTTTCAAACGGTGCACGGGGCAGACGCCGTCCGAATATATGAAAACGCATATGAAACCTAACGAATAAATTAAAATCCAGATAATTCCAAATGGAACTTCCGCTTGTTAAAATGCTTTCGGAAGTTCCATAAATTTTTATCAAAGTAAAAAAATTGTACCCTATTCTATAAAAATTGGGTAATGCCTTTTTTAGGGGTCTGTGGTATCATATATGCAGGAATAAATATTCTGGAGGAGATTATGCTATGGTAAAGTCAATAAACAAAAAAGCATTTGCCTCAAAACTGTTTGCGGTTTTGCTGGCAGTCTTGCTTCTTGCGGTTTATGTACCGACGATGATTGTCGGTGCCGCCACCACAACAATCAAGACGGTGGATGACCTCAAAAACATTTCAAAAAACCTCAGCGGTACATATGTGCTCGGCGCAAATATTGATTGCAAGGGCGCTTCGCTTTCCCCGATAGGCAACCTGAAAGCTCCGTTCACGGGCTCATTCACCTGCCCCACGGGTGCAAACGGCAAGCCTACATATGCCATCACAAATGTATCAATCAGTGTGAACATTTCGGGCGGAGACCGTAAAGCCCAGCAGGGTCAGTATAAAAAAGACGGCGACTCTCAGTGGTGCGTCGGCCTTTTCGGTGCTGCCTGCAAGGCAACATTCAAAAACATTGTTGTGCTCAACGCTAATATTTCAAGTAATGTTATCGGCGGTTCATCCACCGGTTCTTCATACAGCGAAACATATAAGGGCATGGACGAGCAGAGCGCCGGTATCCTGGTCGGAACGGCTTCCGGCTGCACATTTAACAGCTGCGGCGTCACAGGTACCGTAAAATCCATTTCCAACAATGTCGGTGGTTTTGTCGGCTTGGCTACAAACCAGGTCAAATGTTCCGGAAACAACAACTCTCCTTTCGGCTCAATGTCCGGCTCGAGCTGCAAGTTTATAAAATGTTATGCTGCCGCAACCGTAAACGGCGGTGCTGCCGCGAACAGCTCGGTTGCTCAGACCACATGGGGCTGGAACATCGGTGGTTTTGCCGGATGTGGAACAAGATCTACATTTACAGGCTGTGCTTTTGAAGGTGCTGTGAATGCCGGTTATTGGATGAGTGTCGGCGGCTTCGTCGGCGGAACTTCGGGCGCAACCTACACCGCTTGCTATACGACCGGTACGGGCTCAAGCGATGTTGGTCCCTTTGCGTCAACACACACCTCTTCCGATAAAGTTTATACAAAAGCCAAAAAATGTTATTCAAATATCAAAGTCGGAGCCACTCCCTTGTCTGCGACAGCCGAAGATCTTTCGGGCAACTTCCTGACCCCCACTGTCGGCTCATCGCAGGAAGGCTTTGCGGTTAAGAGTGTTGCCGATATAAACACAAAATTTGCGGGCGACGCAAACTGGCAGACTTATACAGACGGAAAAACTCTTCCGACCGTTAAAGGAATGACAATAATCAAATCTTTGGCGGAACTTGATACTCCCACGGGTTCAAATGGCTCGTCTTCGACCGCAAACAGCAAAAAGAACGGCACAAACAGCAGCTCGGGCTCAAATGGCTCATCTGACGGACTTGTTAAAGACTTCAATGAACTCAGTGCCGAAGAACTTGTTGAAAAGTACAAAGATTTCGGCATAACAAAAACTATTGCCGAAGCAATCGTGGCATACAGAGATGCCAACGGTCCTTTCTCAACAATTGAAGACCTTAAAAAAGTCGACGGTGTTACCGACGACATTATCGACAAACTCCAGAACGGCGCGGATGTTACCGAAGGTGACACAGGCTCCGGCAGCGGTACCATAAAGGTTGTTAACAAGGGCAAACTTACCGCAATGACCACCGCCGAACTGATTCTTATAATTGTTCTTTCGGCTTTGATTGTTCTTCTCCTTGCAGGCAGTGTGGTTACAATTGTGCTCCTTGTCAAAAAGATGAACAAGATTGCTGCTCCCGCAACCGTGGGCGGTGCAGCCCCCGCTGCGCTTGACGCGGCAGATGATGCGGTGGATTCATCGGACGCAAACTCAACTGTCGATGCCGCTGATGATAACAGCGCCGATAAGGCTGAGTAATAAGCAAGACATAACTTTCCCCGCGTTTCGGCGGGGAGAGTTTCCGTTCTTTTGAAAGGAGAAGATCCCAGTTGCAAGACGAAAGCATGACCGTTGTGCCGACGCTTAACCGAAAAAGAACATTCGGAGAACAGGTGGTACACAATATACCGTACATTTTGATGTGTCTTCCGGCAGTTGTGTTGTCAATCATCTTCACATATGTGCCGATGTACGGAATTCTTATTAACTTCAAAGATTACAATGTTATTGACGGTATCCTTAAAAGTCCGTGGATAGGTTTTGAAAACTTCAGATACCTCTTTGCTTCGGACGATATGTATATTCTTCTCAGAAATACAATCGGATACAATGTTGCAAAGATTTTCTTTGTTAACTTTATCGGAGGTATGTGGTTTGCGCTTTTGCTTTATGAAATCAAGAGCAAGATTGCAAGCAAGATATACCAAACCTCAATGCTTATCACGAGTTTCATTTCAATGTCCTGCATTATGTACATAATCGTTTTGTTCCTCAATGATGCGGACACGGGCGTTGTCAATTCAATCTTGATTTCGCTTGGCAAGTCGCCGGTGCGTTTCTTCAGCAAAAAAGCAATTTGGCCTTTTGTGATAGTTTTCACGCACTTGTGGATGAACGCCGGTCAGGCGGCACTCTATTTCTTCGCCGCGCTGCTCGCAATCGACCCCTGTTTGTTTGAAGCCGCAAACCTTGACGGCGCAAACAGAATTAAGCAGATTTGGTATGTTTCGATTCCCGAACTTATGCCGATGGCATGCTTGGTTCTCATAACCCAGATAGGCTCGCTCTTCAGTTCTTCGGCGCTCGGACTTGAATACCTGATTTCGCAAAAAGCGGACGGCAGCGTATTGGATGTTTTGAATGTCCTTGCGATGTATTCTTACAACTTGATGATGAAAGGCGATATGGGCATTTCGGCTGCAACAGGACTTGCAACCTCGGTTGTCAGTATGGCGCTCACCAATGTCATCAATGCGATAGTTCGCAAAATCAATGCGGAAAACGCTCTATTTTAAAAGAAAGGTGTGTGTCAAATGAAACAAAGCAAAGCATATATGACAGTGGTACACATTTTTCTTATATTGTGGACTGCGATTTGTATTCTTCCGCTTCTGATGGTTTTGTCGGTTTCATTTACCGACGAACTCACTTTTATAAACGAAGGTTTTTCTTTCATTCCCAAAAAATTCTCGCTTGCTGCTTGGAAAGCGGCACTTTCGGGCGGTTCTTCACTTATCCGTGCAACAATCCTTACAATTGTGACCGCACTTATCGGCCCGTTTTTGAGCAACGCTCTCAGTATGATGATTGCGTACCCAATGTCAAGACCTGATTTCGCGTTTAAAAAACCGCTTACTTTCTTCTATATGTTGCCGATGTTCATAAGCGGCGGTATGGTTTCATCTTACATACTCATAATGAACTGGCTGCACCTCGGCGATAATGTGCTTTTGTACATTTTGCCCAGTACCGGATTTTACGCAATCGTGCTCTACCGCTCCTGCTTCAAACAGGTCCCCGCTTCATTGATTGAGGCTGCAACAATTGACGGTGCGACAGAATATCAGATTTTGTGGAAAGTTACACTTCCGATGTCGCGCTCAATATTTGTAATTCAATATTTTATGGGTGCCATCGCTTCTTGGAACGATTACACCACTTCACTTCTTTATTTCTCAAAGCCCGAGCTTTTCAAAATTCAGTATTTGATTTTCAAAATGCTCAAAAATGCTCAGGCTGTAAAACAGGCACTTGCCATTACAGGACTTGACAGCGAGGTCAGCACGGCTGACACCACTTTGAGTTATGCAATGTGCGTGGTTGCTATTTTACCCGTTATTTTGGTTTTCCCGCTTATTCAGAAATACTTTGCAAAAGGTGTTGCAGCGGGTGCGATAAAGGAATAATTTTTCGGAGGAATTGATAATGTTTAAAAAATTACTTTCACTTGTGTTGAGCATAGTGATGTGCGCAACTATTGCGGTGTCATTTTCATCGTGCGGCGGAACAAAAGGCGCCGGCGACGATTTTGACCAGGATGTAACACTTACTTGGGCAATTATGTCCGAACACTTCGGCCACGCAGACGACGATCTCGTTTGGGAAGAATTCAACGAACAGCTCGAAAAACTTTTGCCCCACACAAAGGTGAAATTTATTTCGTTGGATACCGATAACTGGTCAAGATGGATGGCTGCTAAAAAGGAAATAGACATCGCCTGGTCCGGTTACGGTTACGATATGAACAAAGAAGCAACAAAGCAAAAAACCTATACACCTCTTAATGACCTTGTTGAAAAATACGGCGAAAACATCAAGAAAGAGCAGGAAATTTGGAAGACGGATTATGCTTCCGCAACCATAGACGGCGAGCTTTATGCAATCCCCAACCAGCAGCCGTGGCTTAAAGAAACCAAATATATCACCGTCCCCGCATCACTTTGGGAATATTTAGATACGGACGCACTTGTCAATGCTCTTCGCAGCAATCGTCACACAACAGAAGAAGTTTATCAGATACTCACAAAATTCCTCGACACTGTGTCGGCTAATGGTGCGATAAAAGGAGAAGGACTCACAGGATATACCGCAAATATAATTTCAACAATTGCAGGCAGAGGATATGAATTTGTTGATTCATCGGGCGTTACTTATTATGACCCGTTTGCAGACGAGGTTGAAATTAAGTCTTGGCAGTCTTCCGAAGAAAGCGCTCTTGCTTCCAAATATTTGAAACTTTGGTATGAAAAGGGATATTTCAACCCCGACCAAAACGCGAGCTCCGGTTCCAACCAAAATGCGCTCGGCATAACCGAACAGGGAATGTGGTTTGACAGCTTCCTGAATGAAGATGCCGAAAAGGGTATCCGCAAAGAAACAGATTCATTCGGCCAGGTTAAAAGCTACGGAATTATGCTTAATTCCCGTGACCAGATGTGGTCCGGTGTAACCAAAATCGGTTCGACTTCTTCTTATGAAGTTATTCCGATCACCTCACCCAACCCCGAGCGTGCAATGGCTCTTCTCAACCTCCTTCGTGCAAACACCGAAGAGTCCAACAAACTTCTCGACCTTCTTATCTACGGATTCCAGGGTGACGCCGATACAGACGAAATCACCGCCGCCGAGGAGCACAAACATTATTATATAAACGAAGACGGCAACGCCAAAGGCTATGATTATACTAACCAGCCGTCCGCTTCAAGCACATACGGAATCCCGATTTGGGTTGTTTCCAACTCTTATTATCCGACTTCACCCGAATACTATCTGTCCGGTCAGAAAGAATACGGCTACGGATATATTGAAGCCCAAAATAATGAGTTTAAGAAAACTCCGGTCTGCGGACTTGTAATTGATAATACAAAGATTACTTCGCAATTGACAAACATTGACAGCGTTAACCAGAAATACTGGAGCAACTATAAATTGGGCGACCAATTTGACGCGAAACAAGAAGAGTTTACAAAAGCGCTCAAAACCGCAGGAATCAACGAAGTAATTAAAGAAATGCAGAAACAGTGCGATGATTATGTCGCTTCCAAAAAATAAACGGAAACATAGTTAACAGAAAGGAGCAATCAGTATGAAAAAACAGTATACAGTCAAAGTCCTGTCAATATTGTTTGCTGTCTTAGTTGTGACTGCTCAACTGATAATACCTGTTTCCGCCGCAAGAACTGCCTCGTTCACCCTTTCTTCGGATAAGGGTGACGCGACAGTCAGTAATGATGAGACCGTTACTGTTATGATGAATGTCGGTACGGGCTTTAAAAGTGTAAACGGTATTAAATTTGCGATAGAGTACCCGACCGCATATCTGACTTATGTTGATAATTCATTTGGATTTTATTCAGGTACTTTGTCCGGAGCAACAGTATATTCCAATTCAAAAGTCGACGCAAACACAGGCTCTGTGACTGTGGCGTGGGATTCGGAGACCGCAGTTAAGGAAGCCGACGGAACCCGCTTGGCTTATTTGCAGTTTAAAGTGAATTCAAATGCCAAAAAAGGAATTGCAACCGTCAAAGCAAAAATTGAATCAATGTATTCTTTGACGCGTTCTTCCGGAAAACTTGTTCTCGAAAACATCAACTGTCTCACAGAGCCTCAGGTCAATGTGAATATCGGCGTCGGTACCACAGCTGTTGAGAATGTCACAAACCTTATCAATCAGATAGGAGAAGTAACATACACACCTGAGTGCAAAGCGAGAATTGACGCGGCTCTTAATGCTTACTATTCATTGACTGTTTCGCAAAGAAATTCAGTTAAAAACTTTGCAACGCTCAACACAGCAATAAACAAATATCAGCAACTCAGCGAGAGCGCAGGCTTGGACGATTATTACGCCAATTATATTACGAAGTATATAAACACATATCTGCCTGTTCTTCAAAAATCCATAACCGAGATTACTTTGGCTGACGCAGACACCGTTAAAGCGGCTTATAATGCGCTTTTGACCTTGCCTGCAAAGGCACAGACAATGCTCCTCAACGAAGCTGACAAAGCCGCGACCTCTGCTGAAACTCTTCTCGGTGTTAAAAACGGCTTGAAACTTAAACTTGAAACGGTTGCAAAACTTCAGCAGGATGAGGATGCAAAAAAGAAATATGAAGAAGAATGTGCCCTTGCCGATAAAATGCTCGAAGACCTGAACAAAAATGCAGGCGACGACATCAAGGCAATCCTGAAAGACGGAAAAGAGGGTGTTAACGCCGGCGCTGTTGAAGCAATCACAAAGGTTAAAAGTTTGATTGACGGATATTTTGACGGCGGTGCAGGCGATAAAGACCTATATGCGTATTACCTCAAAATATTTGAAAACTTGTTCGGCACAGGCGCCAAAGATAAATTTGATGATATTTATAAATATGTTGAATATCTTGCAACGCCCGCAATGAAGAACGCAACCAGATTTAGAGGTGAGTTTGCGAGCGTGCTCGCCCTCACCCCCGACACTGTCAAGGCGTCGGATAAGACCGATATATTGATAGCATACACCGTTCTTTCGTGGCTTGATGATGACACTCTCAAAGAACTCAGCGCCGAAAACGCATTGATTCAAAGTTTGATGGAAGCCGCGGGTCTTGTTTCCGACGACGACAGCAGCGATGATTCATCGGCAGAGATTGAGTATGTATATGTCGACAGTGATTCAAGCAGCGACCCCGCACAGGAAATAATAAATGAGACAATAAGGACAATAACCAAAACAAAACTCATAAACAAAACCGGCGTCGGCAACTACCTTGTGAATCTTGCCCACCGTGATATGGGCGTTGTTGTTTGGGTACTCCTTTGCCTGGTGGCATTGACTGCAATAATCTTTGCGGTTTTGAGAATTGTCTATTATAATTACAAGAAAAAAATGACAGGAGGAAGCGTAAATGTTTAAGAACATATCAAAAGCAAAGAAATTAAAAGCGATTTCCGCTTTCTTGGTTGTCATTCTTGTTTTCAGCGTGTTTTCAGTGATTCCCGCAAGTGCTGATGTCAAGACTTTCTCTGCCACCAACCCCGAACTTGTCGGATATAATCTTGATTCAAATGCAGAAAGCGATTACAGTTTGGACCCGTTCACTCAGCAGAGCGAATATTATCAGCCCGGCGACACCTACACAACGCCGAATGGCGACACAAGGACGCTCGCCGAAAATGAATACGCCATAAAAACCGACGCAACCGTTACTTGGTATGCACGCGACGACTTGGGATTTATGTATTATAAAACCCCGTGCGGCGGCACAAAAGACGACAAACTGGAATGCACGGTCGTTCTTGATAAAGATTCTATATGCGGTCCCGACGGTCAGGGTATTTCCGAAAATGCGACAATGGCTCTTCACCTTCGTATGGGGCTGGGCGAGAGTGCCCCGCATATTTTCTTCGGAATTCGACAGGGAAAATACCTGCATATGATATATCGCACCAAAAAAGGTGCGATGGCACTCGAAAAAGTGTTTGACTGGAACTATGATTTTACAGGAAAAGTTAAAATCGGCGTCAGAAAAGAAGGTACCAGAATTTATATCGGTGCTCAGTATCTTGACGGCAAATATAAACAGGACGAAATGGTTTGGAACGAAATTCCGATCACCATTCCCGGAAACGAGAACTGGTATGTCGGCGTAGCGGGATATTCCTGCGGCCGCTCGGGTGTATACATGTATGGTGAGTTCCAAGACTTCCAGGTCAGCGGTCAGGGCACTCTTGAAACGGGCGACGGCGGTGACGACGATCCCACAGAAGTTATCGACCCGGATCCCGCAATCACCGACGATATCCTGCTCCAGGAGACTTTCAGTTCGAAAGACCTTTTCCCGCTTAAGCCGAAAGCCGATAATCCTTATTGGACGGCTGATTTGATGGACACGCCTAAATTTGTCAACCTTGACGGAAATGTGGTTTACAATCTGACGGGTGAGCCCGAATGTTTGTATTCGGGAAATAACGACTGGAGCGATTATACGACAAGTATGGACTTTATGTATGTCAAGAATGAATGCCAGCCGAACTCCAATTCGAATTATAATGCCAATGTTTTGACGCTGCACGCGCGAAGTCTTTTAATGCCGGTTTACGGTTATTTCGGCGTTTGTGTTGTCGTTAAACCGTTTACCGAATACGAAAAAGATGAAAAGACAGGCCAGGAAATTTTAGGCGACGACGGAAAGCCCATCGTTAAGTCCGAAACCACAAAAATCTCGCTTAAACTTGAAGGCCAGATTGAAAGACAATCCTACGATAACGCCGGCGGCATATACGGCACCGAGTTGGCGTCTGTAACATTGCAGGGCGATATGACGCAGGATGAAACCTGGCATAAGCTCGAACTCAGAACTTTTGATAATGTGTTCACAGTATATTTTGACGGTGAGCAGATTATGCAGTCAACTCAGGATACTGAAAAGTTGTCCGTGGATGCCGGAAAAGGTTATCCGATAACCATGGGCAGAATTGGCGTGGGTATCGCCGAAACATCCGTTTATATTGATAATATCACCGTCAGAAAAATCGAAGATGAATTCGGCGGCGATTACGACAATATGCTCAGGGGAAACTGGAATCGTCCCATACCGCAGTATATACAGGAATGGATGAGTAAAGGATTACCTGTGTACTAATGCGAAGACGAAATAAATTTTAATGGGAGGTATTACAGTGAAGAAACGCAATTTCAAAAGATTGACGGCGCTTTTGCTGTCCGTGGCTCTTTTGGCTTCTACCATAATTGTCGGCGCTGCTTTGCCGGACCCTTCAAATCCGACGAAACAACTTTTGCTTGATTTTACTGCCGGCAAATATGATGACAGTCTTTCACTGCTCAAATCGTCCGCCGACATATATGCGGCAGACGGGAAAGATGCCGATAAGGTTTTGTCGGCAGGTATGAAAATTGAGGGTGACTCAAACCTCATTTCTGCCTTTGCAGTAGAAGACGGCAATAAGGTGTTGCTCCCGGCTGATGCTTCTTTTGAACTCTCTTCAGAGAAGTCAGGCGAGACACCTGCAATAGTTTACGCAAGGTCAGCTGACGGAAAAACCTACTATGCCGCCTCTGTAAAATTGAGCGATAACGGCGGCAAAGCCAAAGCCGCTTTGCAAAAATATGAAGCGTCTGTTTCAGCAGGCAAAGTCACAGATGTAAAATCAACATCTTCCGACATTTCATCTGCAGAGATTGACGCTGTTGAGTTTAAGAATATAGCAGGAATTAAGTTTAATCCCGCTCTTACTTACGGCGACGGCAAAGTGACTGTTTCAGGAAAATTGACACTTGCCGATGCTTCGGCGGATTTGACCGTGGATTTGGATTTTGACGCAGCAAAAGCAGTTCGCACAACAGGCTTTGCCAACTTTGCGTCAGATACCGTAACGGTTGAAAAAGTGACAGCCGACTTCTATGAACAGCAGTTTGACGCACTTGCAACCGGAGAGAAATTCGATGCAAAACTCAATAATCTTTTCCCGATAACTCAGAATTCCGAAGAAGCCGTTAATGCGCTCGTTTCCGAGTATGAAGCACTTCCGGATACGATAAAGGCGGTTTATAAAGCCGAAACAATCTATAAGGCAAAATCATTGGTCGATTCGGGCGTCGCATATTTCGACGGCTATGAAAATGCTGATGCATTTGCAAAAGATACAACTTGGGAACCGGCTGCTCTTTATGATTCTTCGATTAAGGTTGGCTCAAAGATTCAAGAGGATTTGGACCCGTATATCAACACAACCGATTCCGCAAAGCCGGGCTTCTGGGGTGTTGTTAAGGATGCTGACGGAAATGGCGCTCTGAATCTCAGAAAACATTTCTTCTACACCGACACAAATGATAACGCAAGCCAGAAACACCTTGTGCTTTACAACCTTAAATCTGCTTACGGCGGTGATAACTCTGCTGCTCTTTACCAATTTTCAGGCAGAATTTTTGTTGAGGACAATTCATCTGTCAAAAACAATTTCGTTGTAACACAATATGCGGATTCTACCGAAAATCCCTATGATTTTACGGGTGTCACCGTTTATCTTACCGCGAAAAGCACAACATTGGCAAGCATTACCTCAAAGAACAATTCCGGTAAAATAAGCATCGGTGAAAAGAAAACCGGCACACCGGAATTTAAAACTGCCGACGGTCAAAGCGTTGTATACAAAAAGGGTCAATACATTGATACGACGCTCACCTATGACTATGACCTCGGCGGATACACCGTCGCCATTTCAGGTGAAAACACCGACGGTGCCGTGGTTGAATCCACTGCGTTTTATGAAGTTGCAAAGCCGATGAACGGTGCTTATATAGGTGCTTACAACATCTCAAATAAAACTTTGATTGATGATGTGGCGGTTACATATCTTAACGCCAAACTTATAACATCGTTCATAAACAATATCGGTGATATAACGATTGATAACGCAATCGAAAAATATGAGTATATCAACAGCCTTTATTCTTTGATTGAAAATCTTTCATCAGCCGAAAAGGCGAAGTTGACGGACGAAGCAAAGGCTCTCCTCAAAGCAAAATTGGATGAAGCGACTCAAAGACGCAAAGAGTATCTTGCAAAATTCGTGCACATAAACGGGCTTGAATTTGAAGAAGAGATGGATTCCAATGTGCTCGCTACATCGGGAACCGTGTTCGAGAGGGTTGCCAACCCGTCAAAAGACGCGCTCAACGGCTCTGACACTGTTTTGAAACTTGACGGAAAAGCAGGTTCTTCCAAAAACAAGGTTGCCGCTTATATCCCGAAACGCTATATAGACAGCCCAATATACACTTCAAGCGCAGATGTTTATATAAACGGCAAAAACAGCCCTATTGTATTCTTTGATTATAAAGATGAAGAAGAATGGACCGGCGCTTATCTTAACTATGATAAAAATGTCCTTTCTCTGAAAGTTGTGGGCCGCACTCCGACCACAACTATGACCACAACTTCATACGATATAACGACAATGACCGGTAAAACCGATTATGACAAAACCTGGGCAAAACTTTCTTTCACATATGTCGGAAGTTATGTGACGGTTCAAGTTTTGTTCAATGACGGCAATATCGGTGAGCCTCTCCAGCCGAAGTCGTATTCTCAGTCCGCCTGGTCGATAAAAATGAGGTCAGGCTCAAACACGACATATTTCGGCGTCGGCAACGCTGTCGATAAAGAGATTGCCTATGTTGACAATCTTTCTGTGAATGTCAATGACAGCAGCGACGACTTTAATGCCGCAAATGAGTTTAACACCGCTTACGGCAGTCTGCTTCGCCTCACTCCGTCAACCCTTTCGAATACCGATATGGCTGATGTTGACAGCGCGATAAATACTTATGCATCACTTTCCGACGCTGCCAAGAAATATTATCCGTTGGCTGACGATATTTTGAACATATTGAAAGGTACAAACCTCGGCAATCTTAACGATACTCCGGCTGTACTTGCAGATCGTTCAAATTATGACGACGCTTTCGAAGATGATTTCAGCACCGGTTATTTCTCAAAATGGTACAGGAATGTTAAGAGCGGATTTGGCGAAGAAAAGATTGAGAACGGAAAACTTTTGCTGACTTCCGGTCAGTCTTTCTACTCAATCAAAGAGCGTTTTGTTCCCGATAACCGCCGTTTGGCGGGTGCTTCGCTTAAATTTGAAGCGAAGGAAACAACAAGCCCGACAAAACCGCTCAGAATAGCAATCAATTATAAGGACCAGAGCAACTTCACCTATATCGATGTATACAGACAGGTGGGCAAGGTCGTTCTTGATTGCGGAACATACAAAGGCGGCACCCTCACTCTTGCTAAAACAGTACCCGAAGGGACTGAGGCGGCAAAAGATGCTAAGGCTATCCCCGTCGGAATCAGCCTTGACGGCGAAGTTTCGCTTTCATACACCATCAGTTTTACCGGTGTGCTCAGCATCACTTTGACCGACAGTGAAGACACAGTATACGAGGGAGCATTCACAATAGGCAATGCCGCTTGGGATTTTGCCATTGCAGCAGTCAACGGAATGCCCGTTGTCTATGATGACATTACCGTTAATTATGAGCGTGCGTCTTTCGATCCCGATACGGTCGACGGCGTTTCGGATACAGTCATTTATTATACTTCCAACACATTCCTTGATACCGACTCGGTTGCACTTCTTGAAGGCGACAACCTCGGAAGCACAATTGCTTCAATCGATGTTATGGAAGTGCCGGACGGCGGTGTTAATCCTGCTGCTCCGCAGTATGTTGACAGAATGAAATACGACGATTCCGGAGTGGCATATTATGATGTTGACGGGAACAATGTTAAAAAAGATTCTGCCGGCAGATGGTTCTATACAGGTTCAAACCGTGAAGCAAACGATGAACTTAAATCGGCAACATACGGCAAGACCGTAACACTCGATACAACAGCCGGAAAATGGTATTACAGCGTGGGCGGTTCCGTTAAATATATTGACGGCAAGTCGACGGCTATCCATTCCGAATATGTTATCGACCCGACCGATGCCGCTACAGCTTGGGGCACGGGAACAGTGCACAATAATGTTAAAATCGTTCAAAAGACAGATGATTCTCTCAAATTCATCATTCCGTCTTCTTATAAAGCCGGAATATATCTTGTGAGACTTCACAATGTCAACGGAACTGTTTCCTATTATTACATCAACACACCGAATATTGACTATACTGTCGGCAGCGACGGTGAAACAACCGCTCCCGGCAATACCCTTGAAATTATTGGTAAAAACTTGGCTCCGCACCTTGATGAGGAACTCAAGAGCGTTGATACCGACGCAGCGAAAGCCGCAATTCTTTCAAAGGTCAATGTTTGGATGAGCAACGGTCAGCATTCATATAATCTTGAGGTTATCGGTATTGAATCTGATTACCGCGTTCAGGTCAAAATCCCGAGCGATGTTGCAATGAACGGCAAAACCGAGTATCAGATTATGGTACACAGTCAGTTCGGAGATAACCTCACCTGGTCGCTCCCCTATAAGATTTATGTTGCTCCCGATGTCCGCAATTCCTGGGGAACTGCAACCTACAATATAAGGGATTTTGCTTCTTCCGCAGGTAGTGCAAATTACAATGCAGGTCCGGCTGTTGTTGCGGCACTTGACTATATCTCAAATAACGGCGGCGGAACACTTTATTTCCCGACCGGAATATATAGCTTTATGTGCCCGATAGTAATCCCGCAGAATGTTCGCCTTGTCGGTGAAAGCCAAGAGAATGTCCAGTTCACATTCACTGACCATTTCTGGGAAATCGGCAGCCTGCCGAGGTCGCTTATAATCGGCAACAGTAACTTTGAATTGAACGGAATTTCATTCTATGTCAACCGTACGGGCGGATTTGTAAACCTTTATGGTGAGAATGAAGACAATGTCTATGTTGAAAACTGCCGTTTCCGTGCGCGTCACGACGCAGGTGCACTCTCAACCGAAGGCCCGCTCATCGGATCAAGCGCCGAGGTCGACGCAATGATTCAGCAGGAAACCAAGGGCTTCCAGATTGCGACGAACGGAACATCATCAAATGTTCAGTTCAGAAATTACAGCCAGTATTCATCACTTAAATCCCATCGCCCGATAGTTGTTTATGATAACTATGCAAAATATTGGGTCCTTGACGGATTCCAGACAAATGGCGGATGGATTGAGTTTAGGTCTGAAAATGCTTTGATGCTGAACGGTGAAACAACCGACTGCTGCGTCGGTGCTTGGGGTAAAGGTTTCTATATTCAGGATTGGTACTTCAATTCCTTATCTAACAATAACCGCGAGGTCTTTGTTGCGGATATGCCGCCGGATGCACAAAATGTAACAATTGAGATTGCATTCAATGAAGACGGCACAAGAATGCTTGATGAACGCGGTCTTCCGACTGTTTACAAAGTCCCGCTTTCCGATACAAATGAATATTGGCTCGGTCAGCAGGTTATGATTTTTGACAAGAACGGAAAAGAGCAATCAAGAACAATTCGCGGCGTCACGGCTGTCGACCCGAATTCCGACAGCGGTAAGTATATCACGCTTGACAGACCGCTTTCGGTTGAAGTGTTCGGAGGAGTCACCCGCTGCAATGTTCGTAAGAGCCGTGAAGATATCTACTTTGTAAACAACAAAGCGTATGATGGCCAGTGCCTCGGATTCTACGGCGCTGTTTGCGACATTGTTTATGACGGCAACTATCTTGACAGATTCAAAACACTTTATGTTTGGGATGTTGACGGAGATTGTGACTGGTATATCACATTTAAAGACAACTATTTGACCGGTGACCATTATCTGTGGCACGATTCCAACGACGATACTTTCGGTCATATAGACCTTGATACAGTTGGCTTCACGGTCAACGGCTGCCATACATTCGGTGTTGTTGCCGTGGCTCTCAGAAATAATATTTCTATCCACCACAAGACGGAAATCAGCGCCAATAAACTTAATTCCCGCGATGCGATTATCGAGCACGAATACAATTCAGATTCAACTACCCCGATTTCCGCGTATATGGAAAAAGGCGGCGTGTATCTCTACAAAAATGTTGCCGAAAACTGCACCTCCGCCCCGAGTGCGCTGCACGGACAGGGCTACGGAAGCGGAATTATTGATAACGGCGACGGAGTCGGAACTAACTCCAAACGCGGCGATGTCAACCTCGACGGTAAAATCGACCTCAGAGATGTTACTTCAATCCGTAACTATGTTACAGGAAAGAACACGGCATTGTCTAAAGTTCAAAGACAAAACGGCGATGTTGACGGCGACGGTCAATTGACCCTTGTTGACGCAACCTACCTCAGATATTATATTCTCGGACTTATTGATGATTTTGATAAGATAACCGCTTGATATAATTTCTGACCGCAAATCAATAAAGTGCCCCCCTCCGCAAAGAGGGGGGCGTTTTGTCAGAAATGTTTGAAGGGGAACTTCAAATTTCCCCAAAAGGAGACCAGCTATGAAAAGTCAAGAGAAAAACAGAACTAAACAAGACGGGT
>CAVDRT010000192.1:0-5666 GCA_963611445.1 bacterium | reverse complement strand
TGCCCACACTGTAATTTCGCCGAAAAGTAAAATAGAAAAAGTTTATATCGCCGAGTTGGACGGGAAAATAACCGAAGACACAGTTAATCGTTTTGCCGAGGGCGTTATCCTTGCCGACGGCACAAAATGTCTTCCTGCGAAATTGATAATAGGTGAAAACCCGTTTTTCGGAACGGTTAAAATTTTTGAGGGAAAATACCATCAAATAAAAAGAATGTTCGGCACGGTCGGGCTCGGCGTTGTTTCTCTGCACCGCGAGTCAGTCGGGGGCGTGAAACTTGACGGCAAACTTGAAGCAGGCGAAATTCGCCGACTCACAGCCGAAGAAATCAATTTGATTAAAATTGCACATAAAAGTTAAATGCAATTTGTGCAATTGTACCTTTATGTTGTATAAATTTTATAAATTTTACTTTTAATATTTATGAGATAAGTGCATTGAAAAAATATTTATCTTTTGTTATAATTGACAGCGTAATGAAACAATTTCGGGAGGATACATATGGCTAGCATATCACTCAAAAATGTAACAAAAATCTACAGCGGCGGCGTTCAGGCCGTAACCGATTTCAACCTCAATGTTGAAGACGATGAGTTTATCGTTTTTGTCGGTCCTTCGGGCTGCGGAAAATCCACCACATTGCGTATGATTGCCGGACTTGAAGAAATAAGCGGCGGCGACCTTTATATAGGCGACAAGAGAATGAACGATGTTCACCCCAAGGACAGAGACATTGCGATGGTTTTCCAGAACTATGCGCTTTATCCGCATATGACCGTTTTCGACAATATGGGATTCGGTCTTAAACTCCGCAAAGTTCCGAAAGCCGAAATCAAACGCCGCGTTGAGGAAGCGGCAAGAATTCTTGATATTTCTCATTTGCTTGAGCGCAAACCGGCCGCTCTTTCGGGCGGTCAGCGTCAGCGTGTTGCTCTCGGCCGTGCTATTGTCCGTGAGCCGAAAGTCTTCCTCCTTGACGAGCCTCTTTCAAACCTCGACGCAAAACTCAGAACTCAAATGCGTATCGAGATAACCAAACTTCACAGAAGACTTAAAACAACATTTATCTATGTAACACACGACCAGACCGAAGCTATGACAATGGGCGACCGCATTGTCGTTATGAGAGACGGTGTTATCCAGCAGATAGATGTTCCGCAGAAACTGTATGATTATCCGGTCAACAAATTTGTTGCAGGATTTATCGGTGCGCCGCAGATGAACTTTGTAAATGCCGTGATTTCAAAAGAAAACGGCAAGTTTATCGCAACCGTAACCGCAAACCCCGAATCTCCGAAAGCCGATGAACATGCAGGCAAGTCAACTGCAATAAATCTTCCCGATTCAAAGAATAAAGACGGCGCTTTGGAGCCTTATGTCGGCAAAGAAGTTATTTTGGGAATCAGACCCGAATGTGTATATGATGAGCCGAGAAACCTCGAACTCTACAAAGACGGTCTTTTCTCTGCATTTGTCGATGCTGTTGAGCCGATGGGTGCCGAAATGTACCTTTATCTTAACCTTCTCGGTTACAGCATTGTCAGCCGTGTATCTCCCGATTCCAAATCGGCGGTCGACACCCATGTTGATGTGGCTGTTGACATTTCCAAAATCCACATCTTTGATAAAGAAACCGAGCAGACAATTTCAAACTGATTATTTTTGACTTAATTGCCGAAAAGCCTTTTAATGTTAATTTATTTGGGCTTTTCGGCTTTTTTGTTGCGTTTTATCAGATAAACTGATATAATGAAGAAAATTAAGTTGGTCATTGTTCTGCCGCAACCGGCGAAAACGGTTTTAAATCAGGGGGTATTATATGCCGAATTTCACCGAATTAGCAATAAAAAACAGTTTCATCAAACTTCTCAATGAGCGGCCGCTGTCGAAAATCACGGTTAAGGATATCGTCGAAGATTGCGGTATAAACCGAAATTCGTTTTATTATCATTATGAGGACCTGCCGGCACTGATTGAAGAATTGGTGACCGAAGAAGCCGATAAAATAATCACAATGTATCCGGACATTGACTCAATCGAAACCTGTCTTTTGGCGGCAATTCATTTTGCAAGACAGAATAAAAAGGCTATTATGCACATATACAATTCGGTCAACCGCGCGCTTTTTGAACAGTATTTGTGGAAGGTTTGCGACTATGTCGTTTCGTCATATTCCGCAAAACTTTTCGCAGGGCTCAATATAAACGAAACCGATAAAAATATCATTGTAAAATTTTATAAATATCAGTGTTTCGGCGTTGTCATCGGCTGGATGGAAAGCGGAATGAAAGACGATGTTGAGCAAAACATACACAGGCTTTGCGAACTGAAAAAAGGAATGATTGAAGAAATGGTTGAGCGAAGCGCAAATTGCTGAGTTTTTTAATCTTTTAAAACAGGCATCTGCATTGAATGTTTTTAGACATTTCGGCGCAGATGTCTGTTTTTTGTTCAGATTTTGCCCGTTGTTCAAATTTCGGTCACAAAAAAATATCTGTCTGTTTAAATTGCCCCTTGACATAGGTATACTGACAATAGAAATTCAGGGGGTGAGTTTATGAAAAGAAGGTCTGTAACTCCGATGAGAATTGCAAAATCGGGCTATATTGTAACCTCGATTGCCTTTTTGGTGATTGGAATATTGCTTATTTCTTCACCGCATATTTCAACAATCGTCATCGGCAGAATGATGGGAATCGCAATGATTATATTCGGCGCCGTAAAATTAGTCGGATATTTTTCGAAAGACCTTTTCCGTCTTGCTTTCCAGTTTGACCTTGAGTTCGGAATTCTGTTGATGGTTGTCGGATTGATAGCGCTTATCCACCCGGTGAACATCATCAATTTTTTGTGCATAGCGCTCGGCGTTTCGATGTTTGCCGACGCAATGTTTAAAATCAGAATTTCGGCTGATTCAAGAAAATTCGGAATCGGGTCCTGGTGGTTAATATTGATGATGGCAATTGTGACGGGTCTTGCCGGATTATTGCTTATTATCAGACCGTCAGAAGGCGCTGAGGTGTTGACGGTTTTGCTCGGCATTTCAGTTTTGTCCGAAGGGATTCTCAATCTTTGCGTTGCAATAAGCACCGTCAAGATAGTCAAAAATCAACATCCCGATGTTATTGAAATGGATTACAGCGAAGAAAAATTTGACAGAAAGGATTGAACGACAGATATGAAATTCGCAAAGGCTATTGTGAAAAGCCGGGTTGTAATTTTAATCCTTGCGCTTTTATTGCTGATTCCGTCGGTTTTCGGCATATTGTCAACCAGAATAAATTATGATATGCTGACCTATTTGCCGAAAGATATGGAAACGGTGAAAGGACAGGATATTCTTCTTGAAGACTTCGGCAAAGGCGCATTTTCATTTGTGATAGTTGAAGATATGTCCGACAAAGATGTGTCGAAACTGAAATCAAAAATCGAGAAGGTCGACCATGTCGAAACGGTCATTTGGTATGATTCGATTGCGGATATTTCAATACCTAAAGAGATTTTACCGAATGAAGTTTATGACGCATTTAACACTGACAACGCCACAATGATGGCGGTGTTCTTTGACGGCTCGACTTCCGCCGACTCAACAATGGAAGCGATAAAGAGTATTCGCTCAATCGCCGGAAAACAGTGTTTTGTTTCCGGAATGTCGGCGCTCGTAACCGACCTTAAAGATTTGTGCGAGCGTGAAGAACCGATATATGTTGCAATAGCGGTTGTTATGGCGTGCATTGCAATAATGATTTTGTTGGACGGCTGGCTTATTCCGTTCGTTTTTCTGGCGTCAATCGGAATTATGATAGTCATCAACCTCGGCTCAAACCTTATTCTCGGAGAAATATCTTATATAACCAAAGCCCTGTCGGCGGTACTGCAGCTTGCCGTCACAATGGACTATTCAATATTCCTCTGGCACAGTTATAACGAGCAGCGCGAGATTTACAGTGATAATAAAGAGGCAATGGCGGTTGCAATCAACAAAACATTCACTTCCGTTATGGGAAGTTCGCTCACCACCATTGCAGGATTTATCGCTCTTTGCTTTATGTCGTTCACTCTCGGCCGCGACCTCGGTATAGTTATGGCAAAAGGTGTTCTTCTCGGCGTTATCGGCTGTGTAACCGTTCTTCCGTCGCTTATTTTGGTGCTTGACAAACCTCTTCAGAAAACAAAACATAAAGCGCTTATTCCCAATATGGATAAATTCTCAAAGGGTTTGATCAAGGCGGCTCCCGCTTTTCTTGTGATATTTGCAATTCTTATCACACCCGCTTATTACGGATATGCAAAATCACAGGACGAGGTTTATTATAACCTGAGTCAGTCGCTCCCCGAAGATATGAAATTTATGATTGCCAACAAAAAGCTGACCGAAGATTTCGATATTGCAACAACGCATATGGTGTTGACAGATAAAACGCTTTCATCAAAAGAAGTCCGCAAAATGACCGATGAAATGAAAAATGTTGACGGCGTTAAATATGTGTTGAATCTGGAATCGGTGATAGGCCCCCGTATCCCCGATGAGGCTTTGCCGGACTCGATAACGGAAATACTTAAAAGCGATAAGTGGGAACTTATGCTTATCAACTCTGAGTACGGCGTCGCAAGCGACGAGTGTAACGCTCAGATAGACGAACTTAACAACATCATCAAAAAGTATGATAAAACCGGAATGTTGATAGGCGAAGGGCCTTGCACGAAAGATATGATTGAAACGACCGATTACGACTTCAAGGTCGTCAACGCTATTTCGATTATCGCAATATTCGTGATTATCGCAATAACCGAAAAGAGTTTCTCACTTCCGTTCATTTTGATAGCGGTTATTGAAACGGCCGTGTTTGTAAACCTGGGACTTTCGCATTATCTGGGGCAGAGCCAGTCTTTCATCACCCCGATTTGTATAAGTACGATTCAGCTCGGCGCGACGGTTGACTATGCAATCCTGATGACCACAAGATACAAAGCAGAGCGAATTGAGGGCAAGAGTAAAAAGGATGCTGTTCACATTGCGCTTTCAACCTCGATTCCGTCGATTATCGTTTCAAGTATCAGTTTGTTTGCCGCCACATTCGGCGTTGCGCTTTATTCCGATGTCGATATGATTGCTTCAATTTGTATGCTCATAGCGCGCGGTGCAATAATCAGTATGATTTTGGTTATCTTTGTGCTTCCCGCATTGCTGCTTTTGTGCGACAAGCCGATTTGCCTCACAACCTACGGAATGAAGCATATAATTCACAGAAAAAAACAAAGTACGGAGGGTGTTGCAAGATGAAAATGAATAAAACAACCTTAAAAATTATTTCGCTGAGCCTTTGCGTTGCGCTCGGTATCAGCACGGCAGGCGCGACAGTCTTTGCACTCAGCACAAAAAACGATAAAAATGATAATCCCACTCTGACAGCCGACAGCACAAAAAAATCTTCCGAGCAAAACGATGTTTCCAAAGACGAAACGGTTTATGTTCTTGCAGGAGCCGACGGCAGCGTTAAAAAGATTATCGTCAGCGATTGGATTAAAAACGGACTTAATTCAAAAAGCATAAACGATAAGAGCGAACTTCAGAATATTCAAAATGTCAAGGGTGACGAAAGTTACACTTTGGGCGGAGATAACGCCAAAGTTTGGGACGCCGAGGGCAATGATATATATTATC
>CAVDRT010000191.1:0-5059 GCA_963611445.1 bacterium | reverse complement strand
GCAATATTGACCTCAGCGACGCAATATTCACCGCGCGGGTCGATGTCGGGATTATAACAGTTGATTCCGAAACATTCGCCAGAGCCGATTTGAACGGTGACGGAATCATTGATATTAAAGACGCACTTTTGATTGCGCAGTTCGCCGCGGGCGTTATTGATGAATTCCCTGTCGAGTGGGAATAACAGCGGCAAAAATCAAAATCGGAGGATAGAATTTAATGCAGTATAAATCGGATATTGAAATAGCCCGGGAATGTGTGATGAAGCCCATAACCGAAATCGCAAAATCTGCCGGGATAGAAGAAAAATATATCGAGCAATACGGCAAATATAAGGCTAAAATTGACCCGAGTATTTTAAATGATACCGCAAAAAAATGCGGAAAACTTATTCTTGTCACGGCAATCACCCCGACACCGGCGGGTGAGGGCAAGACCACGACAACAATCGGTTTGGCTGACGGACTTAAAAGAATAGGCAAAAATGTCAGCGTTGCATTGAGGGAACCGTCCCTCGGTCCCGTGTTCGGAATCAAGGGCGGCGCTGCCGGCGGCGGCTATGCACAGGTCGTTCCGATGGAGGATATAAACCTGCATTTCACAGGCGACTTTCACGCAATCGGCGCGGCAAACAATCTGCTTGCGGCAATGCTTGACAATCATATTCAACAGGGCAATTCGCTCGGAATAGATGTCAAAAAAATCACCTGGAAACGCGCGGTCGATATGAACGACCGACAATTAAGGTCAATAGTCGACGGCCTCGGCGGAAGAATGAACGGCGTTCCGCGGGAAGACGGATTTGATATTACGGTTGCGTCCGAAGTTATGGCGGTTTTGTGCCTTGCCTCTTCAATCACCGACCTTAAGGAAAGGCTCTCACGGATAATTGTCGGTTATACATATGATGATAAACCGGTCACCTGCGGACAACTGAAAGCGGCGGGCGCAATGACGGCGCTGCTTAAAGACGCGATAAAGCCCAACCTTGTTCAAACGCTTGAGGGCACACCGGCATTTATACACGGCGGACCTTTTGCAAACATCGCGCACGGCTGCAATTCGGTTATGGCAACCAAACTGTCTCTCGGAATCAGCGATTACACTGTGACCGAGGCAGGCTTCGGAGCAGATCTCGGAGCCGAAAAGTTCTTTGACATCAAATGCCGCAAAGCGGGGCTTACACCCGATGCGGCAGTCGTTGTGGCAACTGTCAGGGCACTCAAAATGCACGGCGGACTGGATAAAAAGCAATTATCAAACGAGGACCTCGCCGCGCTCGGAAAAGGTATACCGAATCTTTTGCGCCACATTTCCAATATCCAAAATGTTTACGGACTCCCGTGTGTTGTTGCGGTCAACCGTTTCCCGACCGACACAGACGCGGAAATTGAATTTGTTATAAAAGAATGTAAAAAACTCGGCGTCAATGTTATTTTGTCAACCGTGTGGGCTGACGGCGGCGCGGGCGGTGAAGACCTTGCCCGTGAAGTTGTGAGACTTTGCGAAGAGGAAACGCCCAGGTTCAGATATTCTTATGAACTTGACGGTTCGATTAAAGAAAAAATCAATGCGGTGGTCACCAAAGTTTACGGCGGCGACGGAATAATCGTAACCCCCGAAGCCGAAAAACAAATTGCCCGTCTCGAAGAGTTGGGGTTTGCCGAACTTCCCGTTTGCATTGCCAAAACGCAATATAGTTTTTCGGACGACCCGACGCGGCTCGGAGCGCCCGAGGGCTTTAAGGTGACGGTGCGTTCGGTCAAAATTTCGGCAGGAGCCGGATTTGTCGTGGTTTTGACCGGAAACATTTTGACAATGCCGGGTCTTCCCAAAAAACCTGCGGCGGAAAATATAGATGTTGACGAAAACGGAAAAATAACCGGACTTTTCTGATTTTTCGGTTGTTATCGTTTCGAATTAAAAATACAAAGCCGATTTTCGGCTGAATGGAGAGAATTATGCAGACTGTATCAGAAATTTTCGGGAGCAATGTATTTGACGAAATCACAATGCGCGAATATCTTCCCGATGAAACCTACACTGCGCTTCAGCGCACAATTAAGGACGGCAGATCGCTTTGCCCCGGAATTGCCGCTGTTGTGGCTGACGCAATGAAGGATTGGGCGATAAGCAAGGGCGCAACGCATTATACACACTGGTTTCAGCCGATGACCGGAATCACCGCCGAAAAACACGACAGTTTTATAACGCCGACGGGCGACGGAAAGGTGATAATGCAGTTTTCGGGAAAAGAACTTATAAAGGGCGAATCCGACGCGTCGTCTTTCCCGTCGGGCGGACTTCGCGCAACATTCGAAGCGAGAGGATACACCGCCTGGGACCCGACGGCGTATGCGTTTATAAAAGATAATGTCCTTTGTATCCCGACGGCATTCTATTCTTACGGCGGCGAGGCGCTCGACCGTAAAACACCTCTTCTTCGCAGTATGCAGGCGATAAACAAACAGGCAATGCGGATACTGAAACTCTTCGGCAAGGACGATGTCAAAACGGTTAAAACAACTGTCGGACCCGAACAGGAATATTTCCTGATAGACGAAGATATATTCGAAAAGAGAAAAGACCTTATCTACACAGGCAGAACTCTTTTCGGCTCAAAGCCGCCCAAAGGGCAGGAACTCGGCGACCATTACTACGGAACCATAAAACCGAGAGTCAAGGAATTTATGAAAGACCTTGACGAGACGCTTTGGAAACTCGGCGTGCTCGCAAAAACCGAGCATAATGAAGTGGCGCCGGCACAGCACGAACTGGCCCCGATTTTTACAACAACAAACATAGCCGCCGACCATAATCAGTTGACAATGGAAATGCTTCAAAAGGTCGCAAAACGGCATCATATGGTTTGCCTTATGCACGAAAAGCCGTTTGCAGGCGTCAACGGCAGCGGCAAGCATAACAACTGGTCGATTTCAACCGATACGGGAGTGAATCTTCTGGAGCCGGGCGACACGCCTTATGAAAACGCGCAGTTTTTGCTTTTCTTCTGTTCGGTTATAAAGGCTGTTAACGAATATCAGGACCTGCTTCGCATTTCGGTGGCATCTCCCGGAAACGACCACAGGCTCGGTGCAAACGAGGCACCTCCTGCAATTGTTTCAATGTTTGTGGGCGACGAACTTTCCGAGATTTTGGAGGCGATTGAAAAAGATTTGCCGTATGGCGGCAAAGAAAAAGAAATAATGAGGATAGGTGTTCACACGCTTCCCAAATTCCCGAAAGACACAACCGACCGCAACCGAACTTCCCCGTTTGCGTTCACGGGAAATAAATTTGAGTTCAGAATGCTCGGCTCGTCCGCGTCCATTTCTTCCGCCAATGTAATTCTCAACACCGCTGTGGCGGAGGAACTTCGCCAGTTTGCCGACGAACTTGAAAACGCGGACAATTTCCATGAGGCGCTCCATTCGCTCATAAAACGCGTGATAACCGAAAACAAACGGATAATCTTTAACGGAAACGGATATGATAAACTCTGGGTGACCGAGGCTGAAAAACGCGGGCTTCTCAATCTTAAAACAACGCCCGACTGTATGCCGTATCTCACCAGCCCCAAAAACATCAAACTTTTCGAAACGCACAAGGTTTATACCGAAACGGAACTGAGGTCAAGATGTGAGGTCAATCTTGAAAATTATTGCAAGAAAATAAATATTGAGGCACTCACAATGATTCATATGGCTAATAAGGATATTCTTCCCGCTGTCAGCGGCTATGCTCACGAGCTTGCCGAAACCGTTCTCGCCAAAAAACAGTGCGGCGATATAGACTGCGGCTATGAATCCGAATTGCTCGCAAAAATAAGTGCCCTTAACACTAAGGCATACAGATGCGTGAACGAATTGCAGAACCGTCTGACCGACTGCAATGATATTGAAGACACAACCGTGCTCGCAAATTATTACCGCGACCGAATTATGACCGCGATGAGCGACCTTCGCGAGGTCGTTGACGAACTTGAAACGGTCGTCGACGCAAAACGCTGGCCTTTGCCGTCATACGGTGAACTGCTTTTCAGCGTGAAATAATAAATTTTCGGTAAAAAAACTTTAAAATTTGCGAAGAATTTAGATTTTTTTCAGTAATGGTATTGAAAAAACAGGCAAAACAATGTAAAATGAGATTGTTGAATTTTTAACAATATTTTCTGAAAGGGTGTTTTATATGGCTTCATTAAACAAAAAGACCGTTGAGGACATTGATGTTAACGGCAAGAAAGTTCTTGTTCGCTGCGATTTCAATGTTCCGCTTAAGGACGGCGTGATTACAAGCGATAAAAGAATTGTTGCTTCTCTCCCCACAATCAAATATCTTCTTGAGCACAACGCAAAGGTTATTCTTTGCTCGCATCTCGGAAGACCGAAGGGTGAAGTTGTTCCCGAGTTTTCTTTGAAACCGGTTGCCGCCCGCCTTTCCGAACTTTTGGGTGTGGAAGTTAAAATGGCTGACGATGTTGTGGGCGACAGCGCTCAGAAATTGGCAGCCGACCTTAAAGAAGGCGAAGTTCTTCTTCTTGAGAATGTCCGTTTTGAAAAGGGCGAAACGAAGAACGACCCCGAACTTTCAAAGAAATTTGCTTCTTTGGCAGACATCTTTGTGAACGACGCTTTCGGCTCGGCTCACCGCGCACATTCTTCAACCACAGGCGTTGCAGATTACATTCCTGCGGTTTGCGGCTTCCTTATCAAAAAGGAAATCGAATTTATCGGCGGCGCTCTCGAAAACCCGAAGAAACCGCTTGTTGCTATCCTCGGCGGTGCAAAAGTTTCCGATAAAATCGGCGTAATCACAAACCTTATCGATAAATGCGATACAATCATCATCGGCGGCGGTATGGCTTATACTTTCTTCAAAGCAGAAGGCAACAGCATCGGCACTTCAATCTGCGAAGAAGACAGACTTGAAGACGCAAGAGAGATGATTAAAAAGGCTCACGAAAAAGGCGTCAACATTCTTCTTCCTGTCGATAACATTGTCGGCCGTGAGTATAAAGAAGACACCGTTCATATGAGAATATATTCCGATTCAATTCCG
>CAVDRT010000190.1:0-2242 GCA_963611445.1 bacterium | reverse complement strand
GTCCCAATTTCGGGATTTTCACGCCGTTTGCCAGCGTATAGGTTTCATTTAAAATCATAATCAATCCTCGTCTTTCCAAATTTCTTTTGCCATACGAAATACAGCCCAGGCTTTCGGCCAGCCGCAATAGAACGCGGCGTGGGTGACGATTTCGGCAATTTCTTCTTTTGTTATTCCGTTTTTCTTTGCCGTCATCAGGTGATAACGGAAACTCTCGTCCGTCAACCCTTGTGCCATAAGCGCCACCACAGTGACAAGCGAGCGGTCGCGCAGTGATAATTTATCTTCGCGGCTCCAAACTTCCCCGAAAAGCACATCGTCGTTGAGTTCGGCGAATTTCGGGGCGAATTCTCCGAGTGAATCTCTTCCTGCGGTTTGTTTTACAGCCATAGTTATTACCTCCGTGATTTGTTGTTTAATTTATATCGCAGCCAAACGGCTCCGCTTTTATATTGCTTGACATCTGTGAGGCTCAGCGGTGTGACGGGGTAGCCGTCGGGCAGACCGTCGAAAACAGCGCTCATACCGCCGCGGCCGTCAATTCCCGCACCGACCAAAATGCTCACTTCGTCCAAAAGTCCCGCTTTGAGAAATCCGGCGTTTATATGTCCGCCGCCCACAACCGCGAGCCGTTTGACGCCGAGTTGCTCTCTGAGGATTTCCGCGGCGCGCGCAAGGTCGATTTTATCTTTTCCGCAAGCAATCCAAGAAATGCGCCGCCCGTCGAGATAATCAAGATATTCGCGGCTTGCCTGTTCACTTGTTAAAATGAGCAGCGGCCTGTTTTCGTCACCGCCTGTCCCGTTCCAAAGCAATGTGCCGTGCGTGTCGGTCACAATCTCATATCCTTCGGCTGAAACGGCTTTTGAAAAGCCCTCTTTTTCGAGCGGGGTTTGTGTTTCACTGTGAAAAGTGCCGGGGGAAGACATCTCAAGTTCCGCTGTCACACGGCCGCTCACCCGGCTCGGCGCGTTTAACTCGTGAAGCGTATCATAATATTCCTCCACACCGGGCAAACGCTCGGTCATTGCACAATCAATTCGTCCGTCAACCGAGGTCATCATATGACAAATGATATACGGTCTGCTCATAATCTGTTCTCCTTTCAAAGTTCGCTCTTTGTCAAATAAAATTCATCTTGACGAAAAAAGCATTTAAGTGTACACTGTTTAAAGTTCGAGTTCATTATATAACTTAAAGCACACTTTAAGTCAAGGGCTTTTTTTGTGAATTTTTCGGAGGAATTCTAAAATGGTTTACACTATCGGTGAAATGGCGGCAAAACTCGGAATATCGGCGTCCGCCCTCAGATATTATGACAAGGAGGGGCTTTTGCCGTTTGTTGAACGCTCATCGGGCGGTATCCGTATGTTCAAAGAAACGGATTTTGAGTGGCTGCGGGTCATAGGCTGTATGAAAAAAGCCGGAATGCCGCTCAAACAAATTCGTCGTTACATAGAAATGGCGCTTGAGGGCGACGATACTATTGAATTGCGGTATAAAATGTTCCGCGAACAAAAATCGGAACTCGGGAAGCAAATGGCGGAACTCAGGCACACAATGGATATGGTCGATTATAAATGCTGGTATTATGAAACGGCGCTGGCGGCAGGCACAACCGATGTGCCGCAAAATATGGCAGATGCCGATGTTCCGGAGCGTTTTCAAAATATCCGTCGGGAATTGCGGCAGTCGTAGGTGTAATTTTGCCGACAAAAAATTTTAAAATCAAACCGCATTTCAACCGAAAAACAGGCATATTATCGGCGAAATTGCGAAAAAACGCAAAAAAATATTTAAAAACCCAAAAAAACACTTGCATTTTGCAAACCGATATAGTAAAATAATCAAGCGTGCAATGCGCAGTCATGCGTTGATGCGGAAGGTGGCCGACCGACGAGTCGGGGAATTTCCGCGGAGTATGTCCGATTTTAAACCGGGCGACAAATCTTGTTAATGCCGAACCGTGGGGTACGCTTGCGGTTTTAAAAACGGCATAAACTCTGCAAAGCCTAACCCGGGTGGCTGAACTTCTCACGGAACAGCCAGTCCGGTTTTATAATGCGTATTTATGAAACACCTGACACGCTGTTAAACATAAGGCTTAGCGAGTTGCCCGCCAACCAATTCAAGGAGGCGAAGTTCCATGGCAGTAAAGGAAAAAATCAGAATCAGACTCAAAGGTTACGACCATGCTCTTGTGGATCAGGCAGCAGAAAGAATCGTTGAAACCGCAAAGCGC
>CAVDRT010000189.1:0-4586 GCA_963611445.1 bacterium | reverse complement strand
GCCTGCCTTGATTTTTTTCAGCTGATTTTCCGCAATTTGCTGTATTCGCGCGTCAAGCGTCAAAATCACATCATTTGCAAAACTTCGGTTATCCTCAAAACGGGGCGCGGCTCCGAGCAATTGCCCAGACGCCGCCGCAGGATAGAAAAGCTGCGCTTTTTTGCCGGTATAAAGCAGTTCGTCAAGTCCCGATTCAAGCCCCGAAACACCGTGCCCGTCGGAATTCAGGTAGCCGAGCAAATGGCGTGCCGTACTTGTTTCGTCATAACGCCGCGGAACATTCACAACCGTCACACCGGAGCCGGATTTTAATTTTTGATTTAAAAGCACCGCGTCTCCCGATATGAGTTTTGCCATTTCCTTTTCCTGCTCGTCATTCGATTTGAGCGACGAGAGCGCCGTTTCGCCCTCAAGCGTCGGTGATACCGCTGTCATTTCGGTATAGGAGCAATCGGTCAGTTTCACCATATTGCAGTCATAAAAATCGCCTCTCACATCATAAAGATTCAGTGTTTTTGAAGACATATTGACGGCGCTTTCCGCAATTTGGGGGTCTGTATCCAGCAAAAAAATTCTCACGGCGCAAAATTCCACCGACAGAAGCAGCACAAAGAACATCACACTTATTCTGAAACTGAATCTTTTTTCAAAATCAATATTCCCTTTATATATTTTCATAAAAAAACCTCTCGGATTTAGTTTTTCCGAGAGGTTGGTTTTTTATGATTCTTTGCCGAATTTTTCTTTGTAATTTTTCAGCGCTTCTTTAATTGTCTTTACAGCCTCGGCGCGGCCGCTGACTTCATTGACCGCAGTTTCCTTGTTTTCAAGATTTTTATAAACCGAGAAGAAATGTTTCATCTCGTCAAAAATATGTGCGGGAAGTTGGTCAATATCGGTGTACATATTGTAGTTCGGGTCGGAATACGGTATGGCGATTATCTTATCGTCGTTGTTGCCGTTGTCTATCATCGAGATGACGCCAATCGGGTATGCGCGGACAAGCGTTAACGGCTCAAGCGGCTCTGAGCACAGCAAAAGAACATCGAGCGGGTCGTTATCGTCGCCGTAACTGCGCGGAATAAACCCGTAATTCGCCGGATAGCGTGTTGAAGTATAAAGTATTCTGTCAAGAATTATATAACCTGTTTCCTTGTCAAGTTCATACTTTTTCTTGCTCCCCTTTGAAATTTCCACAACACAGAGAAAATCTTCGGGTTTTATGCGCTCTTCCCTTACATCGTGCCAAATGTTCGACATACTTAAACCTCCGTATTATTTATAAATTAACAGCCGAAACTGTTTTGAGCGTCGGTCAATAATTCTTCATTCTTAAAAGCGAGCCGGTCGGAACTTCTCTTTCAAACGGAATTTTTACTGTCATCATCGGTCTCGGTGCGGATTCTATCGCATTTCCGTCGCCGTCGAACAATTCAGCCGTTTCAACCGCAAACGGCTCGGATTTCGGAGACAGACAATCGAGCGTTTGTCCGCGAAAGAATTTGTTTTTGAGCGTCGCAACAATCATTCCGTCCTCATAACCGTCAACAACCGCGGCAACGGAATAATCCCTGTTGTAACCTGCGGAAAAATATGTCTGACCGTTTGTCGGGTGCCCGTAATAAAATCCGGTTGAATAATTGCGGTGGCTTATCTTGTTGAGTTCCTCCATAACCCATTCGGGCGGTTTTTCGCCCGACAGGCACGCGTCAACCGCTCGGCGGTATGCATTTGCGGTGACTGCAACATAATAATGAGACTTTGCCCTGCCCTCTATTTTGAGGCTGTAAACGCCGGCTTTTTTCATATCGTCAATGTGATTCACCATACAAAGGTCGTTGGAATTCAAAATATATGTTCCTTTGTCGGTCTCGGTAATATCAAAATATTCGCCTTCGCGGTTTGCTTCCATAAGCGAATAACTCCAGCGGCAGGACTGGGCGCAGTCGCCGCGGTTTGCGTCTCTTCCCGTCATATATGACGACAAAAGGCAGCGCGCCGAAAACGAAACGCACATTGCCCCGTGGGTGAATGCCTCAATTTGAAGTTCTTTCGGGGTTTTCGCGCGGATTTCGGCGATTTCATCAAGCGAAAGTTCTCTTGCGACAACAATTCGGTCGGCTCCCATATTATAAAACGCCCGCGCCGTCTCATAATTTACTATTCCGGACTGAACGGAAATATGCAACTCCTGTTTCGGAGCATATTTTTTAACAAGTTCCATTGTGCCGATGTCCGAGGCAATTACCGCATCGGCGCCTGCGTCGGCAATCATTTGAAGAAATTCGGGCATTTTTGCCATTTCTTCATTGTGGGGTATAGTGTTGCAGGCGACAAACACCCGCGCCCCGTTTTTATGCGCATATTTTATGCCTTCACGCATATCGTCTTCGCCGAAATTTGACGCCGCAGTTCTCATTCCGAATTCTTCTCCGGCTATGTACACGGCGTCGGCGCCGTAGTCAACCGCCGCTTTAAGGCAGGTTAAGTCCCCCGCCGGTGATAATAACTCAAGTTGTTTTTCCATTTCAATTTCCCTTTGCTGTCACCGATTTTGCACTACCCGAGCCATTTCCCCTGTTTTTTAAGGCGGCTGACGGTTGAATTATGCCCCGACAAAGTATCGTTATAATAGAACTTAAAATCACTGTCGGTCACAAAATAGCACGCTGTAAATCCGTCTGTCGGATTTGCGGCGGCATAGACCGAATCAACGCTTGGGCTGCAAAGCGGTCCCGGCGGCAACCCCTCTGATTTATATGTGTCATATTTCCCGTTTCCGTAAGGATAGTTTGTTGTCGGGTCGGAGCCGAGGAAATGCGGCTCGTCCCAGTTAAGGCGATTATAAAACACTGCGGCAACATTGCATTTATCCTCTTTTGATGCCTTTCCGCTCTCAAGTTCGACAATTGAAGCCATTGTCATAATTTCATTGAATGAATATTTGCTTTCTTTAAACTTTGAAGTGCCGCCGAATTTGTCATAAACTTTTGTTTCAAATTCATCAAGCATTCGGGTTATGGCGAGTTTCGCGGAATCCTCTCCGCCGAAAGCATAGAACATATATGTCTCGGGATAAAGATAGCCTTCAACCGGGTAATAAACCTTTTTGGAATTTTCCTTATCAAGAAACGGATAGTCAAAAGAATCGCTTTTGGCAACCGATTTGAATTCGTCGGCGGTGCAAACACCGTTTGATTCCATAATTTCCGCAATTGTATCAACCGAACTGCCCTCCGGAATACACACCGAAACCGAATCGGATTGAATGCCCGGTTTCTGCAAGGCAGCACTTATGTTATCATAACTCAAGTCGCCCTCGATAACATAAAGACCGTAATTGTATTTTCCGTCGGCACCCGAATATTTCGAATAAACTCTGTAAAGAAGCGGGAAACGAATTGCTCCCGATTTTTTAAGCGCCGCCGCGATTTGACCCGTTGACATTCCCTTTTCGACAGTGACTTCAATCTTGTCGTTTTTTGCAATGCCGATGTAGTCGCTGAGTCCCGTCAGGACGACCGCCGCAATCCCCACCGAAACAAGCAAAAGACAAACCGCCCGAAGCACGCCCTTCAAAACGGATTTTCCCTTTTTTGATTTTTTGTGTCCCTTGCGTGAGGATTTGAAAACTGTCTTTCCGTCGGCGCGGGCTGAAGGTTTTATTTCGGCATTTTCAACCTCGCCGACATTATAATTTTTTTCTTCCATATTCATACCTCAAAATACCGAAAAGTCGGTGTTTAGCGAACTTCACACACCCTAAAACGCTTTTTTCGCGCGGGTCACCGTTTTTATGAACTTTTCGGTCACTATCACATCAACCGGTCGGTCGAATTTTCCGCGGTGCATATTTCCGCAAACATTTTCCGAATAGCAAATGCACGCGGTACTGCCCGTGTATTTTGCGAGAAAGCGGTCATAATACCCCATTCCGTAGCCCAAGCGGTAACCGCCGCGATCAACCGAAAAGGCGGGCAGCAGCATAAGGCAGCCGTCGAAATTTTCAAGTTTCGGAAGAGTTTCTTTCGGCTCCATCAATGAAAAACTGCCCTCTTCCAAATCGTCCGTCGAGTTAATATAGAAAAACTGCATTTGCCTTGTGCCCTTTATGCAGCGCGGAACTGCCACTTTTTTTCCGTCGAGTCGGGCATTTTTTATTATTTCCGCGGTTGAAACCTCAATCGGTGTTGAAACATATGCCAAAATGGTTTTCGCCGATTTATACTGATAAAGCCGCCTGACATTTTGCGCGATTTTCAAATCCCAAGTCTTTTTTTGTTCGGGGTCAATCCCCTGTCTCCACGCGCGAATTTTCTTCCGCAGGGCACCTTTATATTCCCTTAAATCGATCTGTGACATAACAGTTGTCCTTTAAGTTTTTTAAGAGTGTCTGCACCGACATACTGCTCAACAAGCGCAAAGCTGAAATTGAGTGCTGCGGCAGCCCCGCAGGCGGTGACTATATTTCCGTCACGGCAAACATCGCCCGTTTCGACGGCGGCACCGATGAGTTTGTCCTCAAACCTGTCATAACAAACGGCGTGTTTTCCGTTAAGCACGCCTGCTTCCCCGAGCACTGAGGG
>CAVDRT010000188.1:0-14030 GCA_963611445.1 bacterium | reverse complement strand
CCGTAAGGCTAACGCCTACGGGTAATAAGCACAAAGCCGCGTGAACAAAGGGGCGTGCGAAACCGTACGGAGTTCGACTCTCGCCAGCCTAACCTCAATCTACCCCCCATTTTCAACAATATACAACGAGATTATACACTATGTATTTAAAGTTTGTGTAATGGTTTTGTAAAATCTTTGTAAAATACGAAAATTCAGGTACCAAATTGATACCTGAATTTTTTAGATAATTTATTTGCGCTCTTATTTTTTCGGAAATGTTACCGTGAATGTGGTTCCGATGCCGACCGTGCTTTCGAGTTCCACATCTGCTCCGTGGAGCATTGCGGCGTGCTTCACGATTGAAAGCCCGAGACCTGTTCCGCCTGCCGCTTTTGAGCGGCTTTTGTCAACACGGTAAAATCTTTCGAAAATTCTTTCCCTGTGTTCGGGCGGAATTCCGATTCCGTTATCGCTGACGGTCAACCGTGCGCCGTTTTCGGTTTCCTCAACCGTGACATTCACCTTTCCGCCGCGCTTGTTGTATTTTATGGCATTATTGCAAAGATTATAAACAATACCGTAAAGCAACCGCGGAATACCGTTGACCACAGCGGTATTTCCCGAAAGTGCAACCGTAACATCAGCTTTTTGTGCTTCGTCCGCGAGACTCTCAACCGCCTCTTTCGCCACCGCATAAAGGTTTGTATCCTCGCGTGAAAGACCGTCGGCACCCTCATCAAGATGGGACAGTTTTATTATATCGTCAATGAGCGCAACCAAACGCTGAGCCTCGGTATATATTTGGCTTGAAAACCTGCCGACATCTTCGGGTTTCACCATTCCGTTCATCATAAGTTCGGCAGAGCCCGATATAGTTTGAAGCGGGGTTTTAAGTTCGTGCGAAACATTTGCGGTGAACTCGCGGCGCATTTTTTCCGCCTTTTCTTTTTCGGTGACATTGAGGAGCAAAAGCACCGTTCCCGAAACCTTGCCGTCGGATATTACGGGGCTTGCGTCAAACTGATAATCCCCACCGTCGAGCGACAAGCGCCTTTCGGCATATTCCCCGTTTTTGGATTTTTGCAAAAGTTCCTGCAATTCAATACTGCGGTTGACCGAAATAATATCCCTGCCGACGCAGGTGCTGTTTGTTGCGAGAAGTTTTTTGGCGGCGGGGTTTATGCTCAGGACAACGCCGTTTTTGTTGAGAAGAACTATTCCCTCGCACATTCCGGTTGTGACTGCGTTGAATTCAATTTGCTTTTGCTCAAGTTTGCGGTTTTGCAATTTAATCTGATTTTGCTGTGAATCGATTCGGCGCAGAAGCGGCGATAATTCATCATATTCCACATTGTCAAGCGGGTGGTCAAGGTCAAGTTCGTTCAGCGGTCTGACAATTTTTTTGGCAAGACTTTTCGCCAAAAGCACCGCAAGCACGGCGGTGATTATAAATATTATGCAAATCGGCTGCGCCATTCCGATAAACAATGTCAAAACAGTGTTTTGTGAGACGGAAAGTCTCAAAACGGTGCCGTCGGGCAACAGTTTTGCCGAATAGAGCGAACGGGTCATAAGCGTTGTTGAATATCGGGAACTCTCGCCATATCCCGTTTTAAATGCGTTTTTTACCTCCTCGCGCTCGAGGTGGTTTTCCATTTTATCGGAATTTGTTTGATTGTCATAGATAACCGAGCCGTCGCGGTCTATCAATGTCACACGGCAGCCGTCGGTTTGGAGGCCGTCGAAATATTTAACGCCCTCATTCTGAACACCCTGCGCCGCAAGGTCTGTTTGCGTTTTGAGCTGATTTTTCTGAACATAGGAAAAATGGTTATAAAGCACGCCCATAAAAAGCATGACCGACGCAATAAAAACAGCTATCGACACCACGCTTATTGAGCGCAAAATCCGTTTTGTCATGAGGGAACCTCCATTCGATACCCCACTCCCCTGACGGTTTGAATATAGTCTCCGCTTTCGCCCAATTTTGTTCTGAGCGTTCCGATATGGACATCAACCGTCCGCGTTTCACCCACAAAGTCGGAGCCCCATATGCTTTGCAGGAGCTGCTCCCTTGTGAACACCATTCCGGGGTTTTTTATAAATTTATGTAAAAGTTCATATTCCTTGAGTGTGAGCTGCACCCGTTCTCCGCCCACCGAAATCGTGTGGCGCGCGAGGTCCATTTCAATATTGCCGACTTTGAGGGTTTTGGACTCTTTCCCCTTTTCAGTCCGCCTTAAAACCGCTTTGACACGGGCAACCATTTCCATCATACCGAACGGTTTTGAAAGATAATCGTCTGCGCCGAGGTCCAAACCGATTACTTTGTCATATTCGGTGCTTTTTGCCGTCGCCAAAATCACCGGAATGTTTTCATAAACCGCGGAAGAACGAATTTTTTTGAGGATTTTTATTCCGTCGTCGCCCGGAAGCATAATATCAAGCATAATAAGCTGAGGGATTTCATTTTTAAGCGCCGCGAAAAGTTCGCCTCCGTCGCCGAGGCCTTTTGCTTCAAGACCCGATGAATTGAGAGCGTATATCATCAAATCGCGAATAGCGCTGTCATCTTCAACACAAAAAATCATTTTTGCCACATCCCATAAACTGTTTATTTGAAGACATAATAACACAAAAACCGTGAATTTTCAACAAAGTGTTGCGGTGTTATGCCTCTTTTGTGCCGGTCACGGAAAAAATAACCCATTTTGCAATGTTTACGGCATGGTCGCCTATTCTTTCAAAATATTTCGCAATCATCAAAAGGTCAACCTCAGACTCGCCGTCGGCGTTATGGTTTTTTATCTCATCAATGAGGCTTCCTCTGATTGAAATGAAATATTCATCCACAACATCATCGTATTTTACAACGCTTCTCGCAAGGTTTATATCCCGTTTAACAAAAGCGTCGACGCTGTCGGTCACCATTTTTATTGTGGCTTTCGCCATACCCGATATGTCAAGCGTTTTGAGAAGCGCGGAAAAATCAGCCGACGCCGCAATTTCGGCAATATCCCCCGAATTGTCGCCTATTCTCTCAAGGTCGGTGACCATTTTAAGTGCGGAGGAAATAGTCCTGAGGTCGTGCGCCACAGGCTGCTGCTGCAAGAGCAATTTCAGGCACATTCCCTCAATTTCGCGTTCTTTTTGGTCGATTTCCGAAGTGACGCTCAAAATGCCGTCAACCGACTTTTTGTCGGATTTTGTCAGAATTTCCGCCGACATAGCAATCGCGCTTTCGCAATAAGAGCCCATTTCTATCAGTTCGTGATGAAGTTTGTTGAGTTGTTGTTCGAATTTTACACGCATTATCCAAACCTCCCGGTGATATAATCTTCGGTGCGTTTATCCGACGGGACCGAGAATATCTTTTCGGTGTCCCCGAACTCAACCATTTCTCCCAAAAGGAAGAAGGCGGTTTTATCCGAAATTCGCACTGCCTGCTGCATATTATGCGTTACTATCACAATTGTATATTTTTTCTTGAGCGCAACCGCAAGGTCCTCGACATGAGCTGTTGAAATCGGGTCGAGCGCACTTGTGGGCTCATCCATCAAAAGCACTTCGGGCTCAACCGCAAGCGCCCTCGCAATGCAAAGCCTCTGCTGCTGACCGCCCGACATTCCGAGAGCGGATTTTTTCAGCCTGTCTTTGACTTCGTCCCAAATAGCCGCATCTCTCAACGAACGCTCGACAATATCGTCAAGTTTTGCTTTTGAGCGAATACCGTGCGTTCTCGGACCGTATGCTATGTTATCATATATGCTCATCGGGAAAGGGTTTGGTTTTTGGAACACCATTCCAACCCTTTTGCGAAGCAGGTTTACATCCATATCGCCGTAAATATCTTCGCCGTCAAGACGGACCGTGCCGTCAATTCGGCAGCCCTCAACTATGTCGTTCATTCGATTGAGAGTTTTTAAAAGCGTGGATTTTCCGCAACCGGACGGACCTATAAACGCTGTTATTTTTTTGCTCGGTATTTCAAGATTTATGTTTTTAAGCGCTTTGAAATCACCGTAATATAAATCTAAGTTTTCAACCGTCATTTTATTCATTCTTTGCCGCCTCCTCCGAGTTTTTTAGCAACAACGCCCGAAAGAGCGTTTATAATTATTACAACCCCCAAAAGCACAACCGCCGTGGCGTAGGTTTGGTCGATATAAAGTCCCTCGCCCGAAATCAGATACATATGAACCGAAAGCGTCCTTGACGAATCGAGAACACTGCGCACCGCTTCGGCGACCGTTCCTGCTGTGAAGATAAGTGCCGCCGATTCGCCGACTATTCTGCCTATACCTAAAATGACGCCCGAAAGAATACCGGGGACCGCGCTCGGCAAAACCACCCTGAAAACCGTTCTCAGTTTTCCGGCTCCAAGCCCGAAACTGCCCTCTCGGTAAGCGTCGGGGACCGAAATCAGAGCCTCTTCGGTTGTTCTCATAATCAGCGGTAAAATCATAATCGCAAGGGTCAAAGCACCCGATAAGAGCGAAAGTCCGAATCCGCAGACTTTGACAAAGAAAAGCGAGCCGAAAAGACCGTAAACTATTGACGGGATCCCCGAAAGCGTTTCGGCGGTCACTCTGACGGCACCGACAAACTTATTGCCCCTTTTGGCGTATTCGGTGAGGTAGATAGCAGCTCCCATACCAATCGGAACCGCAAATAAAAGCGAGAGGACCGTCATCATAATTGTGTTGATTAGTGCCGGCATAAGCGAAACATTTTCGGAATTGTATTCCCACGCAAACAAATCGGGTTTGATATGCGGAATACCCTTGACCAAAATATACACAACAATAAACGCCAAAGCCACCGCTGTTATGAGTGCCGCCGCCGTCACCGCGAGAAACAAAATGAGTGACAGGGGGTCTCTTTTATATTTCTTGAGTTTTTGGCCGAACTTTTCTTTCATTTGTTGTCCGACCTCCTTTTAATCAATGAGAATGAAAGATTTATAAGAAGAATAAACACAAAAAGCACAACGCCGGTACCGATCAGCGCTTCACGGTGCAAATCGGCAGAATAACCCATTTCCATAACAATATTTGTTGTGAGAGTTCTGACGCCGTCGGTGAGTTTCGACGGAATGAGCGGCTGGTTTCCCGCAACCATCATAACCGCCATCGTTTCACCTATCGCACGCCCGACGCCGAGCACAACGCCTGCAAAAATTCCGCTTTTGGCAGCAGGCAAAACAACAAAGAAAACGCTTCTTTCGTGGCTGGCTCCGAGCGCCAGACCGCCCTCATAATAACTTTGCGGCACAGCCCTTATCGCAGATTCGGAAACGCCGATTATTGTGGGCAAAATCATAAGTCCCAAAAGGACTGACGCAGTCAAAAGGCTCATACCTCTGCCGCCAAAAGTGTTTCTGACAAACGGCACAATAACGGTGAGCCCGAAAAAGCCGTAAACAACCGACGGAATACCTGCCATAAGATTTACGCCGGGTTTTATTATTTTATAAAGACCTGCCGGGCAAAACCTTGCCAGAAAAACCGCCGTTAAAATTCCTATCGGAACGCCGATTATAAGCGCGCCGGCGGTTACATAAATACTGCCGACTATCATTGGGAATATTCCGAAAATATTGTTTTCAGGGCGCCATTCTTTCCCGAAAAGGAATTTGAAAACACCGATTTTCGCAATGGCGGGCATACCGTTTGCAAACAGGAATATACAAATAAGCACAACCGCCGCTATTGAAACAGCGGCAGCTGCCGCAAACACAACCTTCATTGATTTTTCTTTAAAGTTTTTCATATTATTACCCTTAAATTAAAGTCTCATAACGAGATTTTGTGCCGCAGGCTTACAAAAAGTCGACCTAAGGGCAAGGCCTTCATGCCTTGCCCCTTTTGCGGCAGCGGATTTTATTTTGAAAGTTCAGCCCAGGTTTTGATTTCGCCTGTGTATACGCCTTTAACCTGGTCGCTTGTCAATTCTTCGGTGGGATTGTCATTGTTCACGATAACCGCGATACCGTCCATTGCGATAACCGTTGCTTTAACACCCTTTGCGGTTTCCGAATCTTTAAGTTCTCTCGAAACCATACCGATGTCGCAGGTTCCGTCGATTGCACTTGTAACACCCGTTGAGGAGTCGCTCTGCTGAATTTCAATTGTCACACCCGAATTTTTCTTGAGGTATGCCTCTTTGAGTTTTTCCATAACCGGAGTGACCGAACTTGAGCCGGCAACCACTATCTTGCCGCTCTTTACGCTGCCTGTATAGGCTTCGGCGTCGCTGACGCTTATGTAACCGTTGTCTTCAATAACTTTCTGTCCGTCTTTGCTCATAATGAAGGCTATGAAATCTTTTGCAACATTCGAAAGATCGTCTTTTGTTACGATATTGAACGGACGGGCAATCTTGTATGTATTATCTTTGATTGCTTCAACGCTCGGGGCGACTCCGTCTATTTTAAGCGCCTTTACGGTGTTATTAAGGCTTCCGAGTGAAATGTAGCCGAGTGAGTAGGGGTCGCCGGCAACCGTTGTCATCATAACCGATGTTGAGTTGGTGGTGACTGCGGTTGAGATAGTGCGGTCAACTTTTTCGCCGCTTGCGTCTTTTTCTTCAATTCCGAAAAGTTCGATGAATGCGCCTCTGGTACCCGAGCCGTTTTCACGGGAAATAACTCCGACGCTCTCTGATGTATCAAATGACTTTTTGTCATCCTTTGCCTTTGAGCTGCAACCGGCAAAGGCGGCGGCTACCATTATTGCCGCTAATGCAACGCTTAATAATTTTATTGCTTTTCTCATAATGTGTTTCTCCTTTTTTATATTTGTGTATCCATTTCCTTGGTACGCTTTTATAATAATCGTCTCTTATCAAGTTTGTTACCGCGCTATTGTAAAATGAATGTAAAAGTTGAAAAGTTTTAAAAATAAAAAAATCTCCGTTCTTTGCGAACGGAGAAAGCGAATTAGACATCAGATGTTAGACGCTAGACAAATGTAAATACCCCACAAACTAGATGCTAGATATTAGATGCTAGACGCTAGACACGGCAGCCGTTGGTTTGTGCCTTCCGCCGTCAGCGAAGCGACTGAGGGGTAGTATATCTAATATCTAAAGTCTAATGTCTAAAATCTAACAGCGAACAAATTCAATGTTTTATTTTGCGGTGAGAGACGGATTTGCGTTTAGCCTCAATTTCTTCAAAAGCCTTATCATAATCTTTGGAACTCACCTGGGGGATGAAATCGTCGACGATTTTTTTCGATTTTTTGCCTTTATTATAGAAAAAGCCGAATATGGAAAATGTGAGCGCGCCGATAAAATTGACAAACAAATCTTCCATCGTGTCAATAAGTCCTATGTCGACATATCCGCCGACGCCGAGGTCCTTGCCGTTGACCGCCACATCGGTAATATTTTTAATGTGTATGCCGTCGACCTTTGTTCCTGCAACGCGAAGCGAAGAATTTATCGTGTGAATAATTGTGTCTTTTTGCATATCGGAGCCTGTGAACAGGTCAGACCCGAACTCAAAAAATTCCCACAACACACCAATGGTCATTGAAAAGCAAAACGCCACAATCGCCATAAAAAGCGGAGATAATTCGAATTTTTGCCTTTTCTGGCGGTTGAGCAAATCAACGAGCGAAAAACCTATTGCGGCGCAGAGAAAACCGTTGAGGGTGTGCATAATTGTGTCCCAATATTGAAATTTTATATAAAATTCGCTGATTTCGCCCAAAATTTCCGCAGAAAAGATAAAAAACAGAATAACCGTTTCCATAACCGTAGGCAATTCAATTTTAAAAGTCGCCTGAACAATGCTCGGCACAATCATAAGTATGAGCGTTAAAACACAAAGAAAAACATTTTCATAATTTCGGTTTAAAATCTGCAAAACCATAACTGCCAAAACCAAAAACCGCAATGTGATATAAACAAAATATGTGAATTTGTTTTCTCTTAATTCAACCGCGACCTTTTTCCCGAATTCTTTGTTATCCACAATTATCATCTCCCAAAAACTTTTTAATTTAAAAGAGTTTCTGCCATTTAAAATATATGTGTTTAATTTAAATATCTCAACACATTAAATATAACATTTTTCGACCGGATTTTCAAGAAATAGTTATAGATGTCAAAACCCCGTCCCGAAAAAATCGGGGCGGGGTTTTTTCTTCTGTTTGCAGACAGAAATTATTCGTAAATCGGGAATTTTTCGCAAAGTTCGACAACCTCTTTGGTTATGCGCTCCTTTGAATTTTCGAAATCGGTTGCGACTTCTTTTATCCATTCGGCAATTTTGACCATTTCGTCTTCGCCGAATCCGCGGGTTGTGACCGCCGGTGTTCCGATTCTGATTCCGCTTGTCACAAACGGGCTTTCGGGGTCGTTGGGAATTGCGTTTTTATTTGCGGTGATGTGGACTTCGTCCAGCCTTGCCTGCATTTCTTTCCCCGTGATTCCAAACGGTCTCAAATCAACCAGGAAAAGGTGGTTATCGGTGCCGCCCGAAACTATTCTGAATCCCTTTGCCGCCATTTCGGAAGAAAGTTTTTTGGCGTTTGCAAGAATTCTCTTTTGATAATCCTTGAATTCGTCGGTCATTGCTTCGCCGAGGGCAACAGCCTTTGCGGCTATGATATGTTCAAGTGGACCGCCCTGCGTTCCCGGGAAAACGCCCTTATCTATCTTCTTCGCGAGTTCTTCTTTGCAAAGAATAAGTCCGCCCCTCGGGCCGCGGAGAGTTTTGTGAGTTGTGGTGGTGACAACATCGGCATACGGTACCGGACTCGGGTGAAGACCTGCGGCAACAAGACCTGCGATGTGCGCCATATCAACCATTAAATAAGCGCCGACGCCGTGCGCGATTTTTGCCATACGCTCGAAATCGATTGTTCTTGAATATGCGCTGGCACCCGCGATTATCATTTTGGGTTTACATTCTTTTGCGACGCGCTCGATCTCATCATAATCAAGCATTTCGGTATCGTCCGAAACATTGTAAGGCACGATATTGAAATATTTGCCCGAAATGTTGACGGGAGAGCCGTGTGACAAGTGGCCGCCGTGAGCAAGATTAAGCCCCATTACAGTGTCGCCGGCTTCCAAAAGTCCGAAGAACACAGCAAGGTTTGCATTTGCGCCGCTGTGCGGCTGAACATTTGCGTGTTCGGCGCCGAAAAGTTTTTTGGCGCGTTCCCTTGCGATATTTTCGACAACATCGACATATTGACAGCCGCCGTAATATCTGTGGTCGGGATAGCCCTCGGCATATTTGTTTGTGAGCACCGTTCCCGCCGCCAAAAGCACTGCTTTTGAAACAATATTTTCGGAAGCAATCAATTCTATGTTGTGCTGCTGTCTTTTGAGTTCGGCGTCGCAAGCGTCGAACACTTCTTTGTCGTAATTTGCAAGTTCATCAAAAAAGTTCATTTTTGCCGTCTCCTTTAATTAAATTTTGCGTTTGTGAAAATTTTCACCCGCTTATATATAAATGAAATATAATCCCATTTTATAAATCAAGTTTAAGGTCGCCTTCTTTTATCCAGCCGATTTTTCTAAGCGGCAGCGCCACAAGCGGAGTGAGCACAGCGGGGATTATGAAAGAAATCAGGATAAGTCCCGCCCAATCGAAAAACGAAGGTGAAACACCGCCCGATACCCAGCCGGAATAAACGCCGATTTGCCCGACCAATCCGCAGGTTCCCATACCCGATGAAATTGGGGCGCCGTTCATTTGAAGTTTAAATATGCAGGTTGCAATCGGACCCGTGATTGCCGAAACAAGGGTCGGCGGAATCCAAATTCGGGGATTTCTGACGATGTTGCCCATTTGAAGCATACTTGTTCCGATTCCCTGTGCGACAAGTCCGCCCCATTTGTTTTCGCGGAAACTCATCACGGCAAATCCTATCATCTGAGCCGAGCAGCCGGCAAGAGCCGCGCCGCCGGCAAGTCCGACAAGTCCGAGCGAAGCACAAATTGCTGCACTGCTGACGGGCAGCGTCAAAAGAATTCCAACGATTACGGAAACGATTATTCCCATAAAGAACGGTTGCAGTTCGGTTGCCCACATTATTGCTTTGCCCGACGCTTCAGCCGCCATTCCTATGTATTTTGCCGCAAAAATCGAAACAAGGGAGCCCGAAACTATGGTGACGAGCGGTGTGACAAGAATATCGACTTTTGTCTCTTTGCTGACCGCCTTGCCGAGTTCCGCCGAAATGACCGTGACAAAAAAGACCGCAAGCGGTCCGCCTGCTCCGCCGAGGCTGTTCGCGGCGTATCCGACCGCCGCCAGAGAAAACAACACAAGCGGAGGACTTGCAAGCGCATAACCTATCGCGATTGCCATTGCGGGTCCCGTTACGCTTGTTGCAAATTCGGACATTTTCACCAAAATATCGATTGAAAACTGTGTTCCGAGGGTTTTGAGAATTGTTCCGATAAGCAGGGAAGCGAAAAGTCCCTGCGCCATTGCGGAAAGTGCGTCTATTCCGTATCTTTTCAGAGAAATTTCAATATTCTTTCGCTTTAAAAATGCTTTGAATTTCATTTTTCACCCAACCCCTTTATATAATAACGGTCGCCTTGAAAACGGCTGCCCCGAACAGCAAATGAAACTGTAAATAAAATTATAACGAAATGGCGATGTTTTTCAACATCGCCACTCTAATCTCGAAAAATATTATTCGGAGATTGCTTCAACCGGGCAACCGGCAGCACAAGCACCGCAGGAAATACAGGTGTTTTCATCGATTTCGAACTTGCCCTCTCCCTCTGAGATAGCGTCCACAGGGCATCCGGCAGCACAAGCACCGCAAGAGATGCAAGCATCGCTGATTTTATAAGCCATCAATCTCACCTCACAGTAAAACCATTTAATAAAAAGGGCAGAGCCCTCTTCGAAGGCGGCTTCCTGCCACCTTGCACACATTATAACATAATCCGTCAAAAAATCAAGTGTTTTTTTGATAGGCTGGGCTTTCGGAAACTATTGACAGAAACACCGATTTATTCGGCGTCCTCTTCCTTATTGTCCCAGTTTGTCCAAACCGCCTGAATATCATCATTGTCATCGAAAAGGTCAAGCATTTTATTCATTTTTTCAGCCATTTCAGGGTCGTCGATTGCGGTTTTTGTTGCGGGAATATAAGCAATTTCACCGCTTATGAATTCATAGCCTTTGTCGTGAAGCGCCGCCGAAACCGCGTCAAAATCATTGGGAGCGGTGGTTATTTCATAAACATCGCCGTCAAACGCGAAATCCTCCGCGCCTGCTTCAAGCGCGTCTTCCATAACTTTATCTTCTTCAAGGCCTTCGCCGTCAACCGTTATCATACCCTTGCGCTCAAACATAAACATAACCGACCCGGGCTGACCCATATTTCCGCCGAATTTATCAAAATAATGGCGGACATCGCCTGCCGTTCTGTTGCGGTTATCCGTGAAAGCCTCAACGACCACGGCAATTCCGCAGGGACCGTAACCCTCATACACAATTTCTTCGTAGTTTGCGCTGTTTGCGTCGCCCGCCGCTTTTTTGATTATGCGGTCGATATTATCATTCGGAACATTGTTTGCCTTCGCTTTTGCGATAATATCTCGCAGTTTCGAGTTGACTGCAGGGTCTGCTCCGCCGCCTGTTTTAACCGCCATTGTAAGTTCGCGCCCGATACGGGTGAAAATCTTTGCTTTCTTCGCGTCGGTTTTTTCTTTCTTTCTTTTAATGTTATTCCATTTTGAGTGTCCTGACATACTAATTCTCCGTCCTTTTTTATTATTTGTTATCGGCTTCAGCCGCCGAGTGATTTATGTGTTTTTTCAAGATGAATGAGCAGCACCGAGATGTCCGCAGGGCTTACGCCCGAAATGCGCGACGCCTGCCCGATGTTTTCGGGTCTTATTTTTTCAAGTTTTTCAACAGCTTCAAGCCGCAGTCCCGAAACCGCCGAATAATCGAAATCACGGTCGATTTTTTTCACTTCAAGCCGCTTCATTTCTTCGATTTGCGCTGTTTGCCGCTTTATATATCCGCTGTATTTGAGTTCAACCTCAACCTTTTCGGTGACGGCTTTTGAGAGAGACGGTCTTTCTTTATCAAACGGTGCGAGCGATTCATAATCAAGTTCGGGTCGTTTGATAAGGTCGCTCATCCGCGCGCCGGTTGTGATTTCCGCCGTTCCTTTTTCTTTCAAAAAGCGGTTGATTTCGTCGCTCGGCGGTAAAAATGTGTTTTGAAGTCTTTCGATTTCGCCCTTCTTCTGTTCCGTGCGTTTCAAAAATTCCTGCCATTCGGCGTCTGGGATAAGTCCGTTTTCCCGGCCGTATTTCATCAGCCTCTCGTCGGAATTATCCTGCCTTAATACCAAACGGTATTCGCTTCTTGAAGTCATCATTCGGTAGGGGTCCGAACAACCTTTGGTGACCAAATCGTCAATCAGCGTTCCGATATAAGATGTCGACCTGTCGAGAATCATCGGCTCAAGGCCTTTCACAAGCCTTGCGGCGTTTATGCCCGCGACAAGCCCCTGTGCCGCCGCCTCTTCATATCCTGACGAGCCGTTGAACTGACCTGCTCCGAAAAGCCCCGGAACATCTTTCATTTCAAGCGACAATTTGAGCGCCGCCGGGTCGACACAGTCATATTCTATTGCGTATGCATTTCGCATTATCTGAAGATGTTCAAGTCCCTTTATGGTTTTATAAAACTCAATTTGGACATCTTCGGGCAGAGAACTTGACATTCCCTGTAAATACATTTCCTCGGTGTTATATCCGCAAGGCTCAATGAAAAGTTGATGGCGGAGTTTGTCGGGAAAACGGACGATTTTATCCTCAATGCTCGGACAATACCTCGGACCTACGCCGTGAATTTGACCCGAATAAAGCGGTGAACGGTCAAGATTTTTCAAAATGACCTCTTTGGTTTTGTCGTTTGTATAAGATATGTAACAGACAACCTTGTTCTGCACTTCTCCCTCGGGTGTCGAATAACTGAACGGCGTTATTTCATCATCACCCGGCTGAACTTCAAGCCCGTCAAAATCAATGCTGCTTTTAAGGACTCTCGCCGGGGTGCCCGTTTTGAATCTTCTGAGCGGAAGCCCCAATTTCAAGAGCGATTTTGAAAGTTCGTTTGCGGCAAATGTGCCGTCGGGTCCGCCCGAATAATTAACTTCGCCCACATAAATTCTGCCTTGCAGAAATGTGCCCGTTGCCAACACGACCGTCTTTGATATGTATTCCGTGTTGAGCCGGGTTTTTAAGTGCCACAGTCCGCCGTCGTCCTTTGAAAGGTCGGTTATCTCCGCCTGCCTTAAAGCAAGATTTTCGCAAAGCTCAAGCGTGTGTTTCATATAAGAACTGTATTCGCGGCGGTCTATCTGCGCTCTGAGCGAATGGACGGCAGGGCCTTTTCCGCGGTTCAACATTCTGCTTTGCAGCGTGTTTTTGTCGGCGGCTTTTCCCATTTCACCGCCGAGCGCGTCAATCTCACGCACAAGGTGCCCTTTTGCCGTTCCGCCGATTGACGGATTGCAGGGCATATTCCCGACCCAGTCCATATTTATTGTGAAAACTGCGGTCCGGCACCCCATTCTGGCGGCACTCAGCGCCGCTTCAATTCCGGCGTGCCCCGCTCCTATGACTGCGACATCATAACTGTCGACAATATATGACATAATAATCTGTTCATCTCCGACTGCGCCGTGTTTGAAAATTTTATTTTCCGACGCAGAAATTTTTAAAGACCTCGTCCGTGACTGCGGTTGTGACCCTCTCGCCCGTGAGTTCCAAAAGCGGCGACAGCGCGTCGTCAATCAAAACCCCGACGGCGTCAAGCGTCACCCCGTCTTTAAATACTTTAAGAGCGTTTTCGGTCAACTCTGCCGCCTTTTGCGCGCACATTCGCTGCCTTTCGCTTGAAAGCAGCACACCGTCATCAAAATTTCCGTCCGTGACCGCGCGGCGCACGGCATTTTCGAGTTCCTCCGCACCGAGCCCGTTTTTGGCTGACATCGGCACGCACACAAGCCCCAAATTTTCAATATCTTTTTCAGAAATTGCTC